>CAYJBW010000030.1:0-16342 GCA_964368255.1 uncultured Christensenella sp. | reverse complement strand
TGGTGACCCCAAGGAGATTCGAACTCCTGTAGCCGCCGTGAGAGGGCGGAGTCTTGACCGCTTGACCATGGGGCCTTTTTTTTGCATTGCTATTATATCACAAAAAACCGCTCCATGCAAGTAATTTTTATAACAAAGTCCCTTCCTAAGTTGTTATAGAATATTTACTAAGTACTCACTATAATAATCAAAAGACGGGTGCAGAGCGCTTGTATCTGGCACATACACATTCTCTAGCGTTATACAGTTAAAGAATACCGCTTCAGAAGCTAAGACAAGAGCGCTTGTTGCTTGGTATAGATAAAGGTTAGCAAAACTTGTATAATTCTCGAACGCTTTATTATCTATCCTTACCATATCGCTACAATCGTTAAATATTATGTTAGATACAGTTGCGCTATCAATAAATGCGCCTGTAGTAATAGTTTTTATGCTGTCATTTATTTCTATAGTGTACAAAATATAGCTGTTACCAGTGCGCTTATAATATAAATAATTGTTACCAGACTTTATTCTTGCCAGGTCTAGATTTTCTCCGTAATGAATAATTTGTTCGTTCTCATCCCTTTCAAATTGCGTGTCGTTGCCGCCCCTTACGCCAATAAAGTTGCCGTTAATTATAATGGGACCAACTTGGGATGTATACCACAATGTGGACTTAAATGCGCTGCTACCTACACTATGTAATGCGCAAGAACTTGAATAGCCAATCTTTGTTATATAGGGTGCATCCTTGAAGGCATAGTTGCCAATTTCTTGCAAGCTATCGGGCAGATAGAAAGTATCTGTCCCCACCTCGTTTACAGTGTCATAGTGCCCAGTCAGCGCGCCTGCGCCTTCAAATGCATTGTTGCCGATGACTTCTAAGCTACTACCTAAATCTATATATTTTAAGTTGCCGGCAGAACTGAAGGCATAACTTGCTATTCGAGTTGTTCCGCTACGCAATACTAAATGCTCCACTGTAGACCTACTAGCGTAGCTAAGCAGAGTATTTGCTCTAGCGTTTATACCTGTTACTTGTAAGGAACCAACGGTATCAATTTCGCTTGGTGCAACAATATAATCAGCTATTTGATACAGGGCGATAGCATCTTCGGCTGTGACATACTCACTGCCACTTATATAAAGGTTCTCAAAGTTACAACCATAGAACGCTTGTTCTTCAATGAACCTAATATCAGCAGGCATACTGAAGGACTTTATTGTGGTTCCGCCATATCTTTGGAAGGCTCCTTTTAGTATGCCAATAACTTTATAGCCACCGTTATTGTCCCCGCCATGTTCCTTTGGTATTTGTATATCTAAGTTGGTGCCGATGTTAATTGGTACTTGGTCTTGGTCGTTCATATTGATGCTATAATACTTGTTTTCTAAATCGTTATAGCCACTACCATTATAAATTGATGCGGTATACTGCGCACTATTAACTAAATCAACTACAGCCAAATAAATTGTGCTGTCAATGACTATTTTTTGGAAGACCAGTCCTTCCGTTCCCTTCTCTTGGTCTGCCCATTTTGCATATAAATTTAGGTTGCCTTCCGCAACAAACCATTCAAAGTCCATATCTGAAGTAAATGGTGTGCCATAATTCTCGTCCAGGTACCATCCCAAAAACTTGTATTTTACATTGTCATTATTTACATCTTCTTCGGTATAATCGTATGCAAAGTTCAAGGTATAAATAGAGTTTTTGTATAGCTTGTAATCGCTCATATCTGCCGAGTAGGTGTCTCTTTGGGCAATATTATTGTCATAGCTTGTGAGAACTTCTAGCTCATCTTCATATATTTTCTTTTGCCCTTGCATCATTCTGTATTCGATGTCCGACAAAATGTTATCTTGGTAATATGCTTTGTCAATATCTACATAATTATAGCTATAAAGTATGCCCCAAAGGTCTTCGCAAGCTGATAATTTATTTGTAAGCTCGTTAATTCGTCTATTTAGCTCCCCCACTGCGTTGCCATAATTGCCTGTGCCATATGACGCCACTAAGGCATTATATTTATCAGTAAGTTCGACATTTACCCAATTTATAAAGCTAAACCTTTCATAAAATCTTTGTCCAGAAGTAATGTTGCCAAGTTTTACTTGCCCTTTATAAAGCATGGTTGCAGAATCAAATACTTGCCCTGCGGACAGTTGATAAAAAACAGAGTCTTCCGGCACATCATAGTGATTACCCTCATAGTCTGCTATGCCTTCATACGCCATTTTTTGTGTTTTGTCATAAATACGCAAGTTAAATGTTGTACTGCATTCATAATGAGCATAATAGTAGACATTTCTGGTGCGTTTGCTCTCAAAATTCTGAGCGACATAGCCAGTGTAGCCACTGGGATCGTTGTAAGGATGATCGTACCAACCCTTGAAAGTATAAGTGATGTTATAAATTTTGCCACTGTATTCGTATTTTTTTATTATAGGGTCAGCATACTTTGATGGCAAAGTAATTATATCGTTTTCTTTTATACTCAAGTAAGACTGCCGTTTTTTGTAAATATTACCTAGCGTGTCAGTCGGTTCTTTAGTGAAGTCATAATCATAATAAAGCACTACATTATAACGCCTTTGGTCTATGTCTTTGCAATAAAGAATAGTGTCACTACCTATTTCGTAAAAGCCAAGAATACCCCCTTGCTTTTCCGTAAAATCAATTTTGTTATTTTCGCTTAGGTCAGAACCTGTATACCACTCAATCGCCCAGTCGTCTAATAGTGAGCCGTCACTGCGCAAGTAAACATCGCTCCAATCCACTTCGCTAAGCCAAGTGGCATTATTCCTAAACAAATAGCTTCTTTCCACATCTGTTGCGGTTGTAAAGCCCAAATTCTCATACTTTTTTAGTCCCTTGTCGTATAACTTAAAGTCCGTTAAGTATGACACACTGAAAGTATCTGTTGTTATCCAAGCGTTATTTATATTGCGGCGCAGGGATACAGTATAATACTTCTTAATATATTTAGGTTTTATTGTAATATTGCCCTTGATGTTATTAACACTCATTAACTTAATCAAACCAGGGTTGCTGTTATCTCCCCTTATCGTTGCCAAAATTTTGCCGTCATAATCTTTCAAGTCAAACTGCACCTTAGGCTCGTCACCTTCGATATTAACAAAAGTTTTGCTTTCTTCGTTCCATATCTGATTGTACCCGTTATACCAAACATCACCTGTTGGGGTGGTAATAACCAAACACCAAACTGCATTGTAGCCTTCCACTGTTTCCGGTGTGTCAAGTTTGGGCTTTTCTGTCATATTCGACAAAATAAAGTTAGTGTCATAGTCTACCGTAAAGTCTTTGCCGTCATCCCTAAGAACGGACAATGTCCTAACAATGCCTTCCTTTTTGTCCTGCTTGTTTTGTTGTGTTTCGGGCAAGCCATTTTCTACAGTAACGGTGTAAACATTGATAACATTATAAGGTTTTATGACAATCATTTCGTCCTTGACTGTGATTATCCCGCCGTCAGGCAACTCTTCATAGGTGGTTTCTTCATTTTTGTAAACTACCCATCTAGTGACATGTCCTGCTTTTGTGGGCAAAATATATTCATTTACATTAAATGTGTCACCATACTTTTTGGAAAACACACCAGGGTCTTGCGCCGAGTCGGCGTCTTTATAATAAATATGCACAAGACAATCTTTACGCATATAAACGGGCGTAATTGTTATGTCTGTTGTTACTTCTTCTGTGTTGCCGTCACTAGCTGACCAACCTGTAAAAACCATTCCTTCTATTTCTACTGGTGCTTCATATTTGCTGATGTCTATCGCTGTGCCGTATTCTATCTCAAATTCCTTTAGAGTGTCGCCATAGTAGTTCAAAAATGTGATTTTGCATTTGCGATTATCCAACCATTTGGCATAAAAACTCACATTTTCGTTGAGTATGTAGGGTGCTTTTACCTTGTTGCCCGTAAGATTAAAATTAGCATACCAACCGTCAAATGTATAACCTGGGCGAATGGGAACATCAAAAGCTTCAATAACTTTGCCAACTTGCGTAGCAACTTCACTACCTTTGTTGGAAAAGAACCTAGCGGTGTACTCAATAACATCTTCTCTGCCAATTACGGAAATTTGCAATGCAACTTTGGCATTCTCATAGTTTATGTAAATAGTGTTGGTGCCCTTTTGCAAAAAAAGCTCTCTGTCGCTGTCGGAAAGCATATGGTCAGAAACGGGGACAATTTTGCTTTCTCCGTTTTTGTAAGTAACCAGTATAGTAATTTTTGATAAATTGATTTGTTCGCCCAGAACATAGGGCGCTTCTTGACTTTCGACAATACTAATAGATGCAACGCCTTCATCATCAACAGTTTCGCTTGTGCAAGCAAAAAGTACAAAGGCCAAAGCAATGGTTAATAAAAGTATAAAAATGGTTGTTAGCTTACCCTTATACATACTACTCCATATATCATAATAATATACTATATTTTATCATATATGTACGCTTTGAGTCAAGACATTTGTAATTTTGGAAGTGTCTTGACTCAGCTGATGTACTAAGGTTGTTTTTTCTCTTGGTTTGTTTAGTTATCTCTAAGCTCTACCCTTCTTATTTTGCCACTGATAGTTTTTGGCAGTTCCTTTCTAAACTCCACAATTCTTGGGTATTTGTAGGGCGCTGTATGCTCTTTAACATACTCTTGAACTTGTTTTTTGAGAGTTTCTTCGTCACCGTGCTCGCCTTTGGTAAGCACAATAGTAGCCTTTACTACCTGTCCCCTTATTTCGTCAGGTACAGCAGTAACGGCACATTCTAGCACATAGGGTAGTTCCATTATTACGCTTTCTACTTCAAAAGGCCCTATGCGGTATCCAGATGACTTAATAAGGTCATCCACTCTGCCCACATACCAGTAATACCCATCTTCGTCACGCCTTGCGGTATCCCCCGTATGGTAATAATTGTCATGCCAAACTTCTTTTGTTTTTGCTTCGTCACGATAATACCCAGAAAACAGTCCAGCAGGCAAGTTTCTGTCCGTTTTTATGACAATTTCTCCCACTTCGCCCACTTTTGTGCTACTTCCGTCAGGAAGAACAATGTCTACATCAAAAAGGGGACTTGGCTTGCCCATTGAACCAGGTTTAACATTCGAACCAACTAAATTGCAAATAAGCACAGTTGTTTCCGTCTGTCCGAACCCTTCCATTAGTTTCACTCCAGTTGCCTTGTAGAACTGGTTATAAACTTCAGGATTGAGAGCCTCTCCCGCTACTGTTGCGTACTTTAATGAAGATAAGTTATATTTTGACAAATCTTCCTTAATGAAGAAGCGGAACATTGTAGGGGGCGCGCAGAATGTAGTAATTCTGTGTTCGGAGCAAAGCCTTAGAATATCTGCCGCTTCGAACCTTTCAAAGTCATAGGTAAATACTGCCGCTTCACACATCCACTGCCCGTATAGTTTGCCCCAAAGCGCCTTGCCCCAGCCAGTGTCGGCTATGGTTAGGTGAATACCGTTGGGGTCGACATTGTGCCAATACTTTGCGGTAATAAAGTGTCCTAGCGGATAACGGAAGTCGTGCATAGCAATCTTCGGATAGCCCGTTGTGCCAGAAGTAAAGAACATAAGCATTGTGTCGGTGCCACAAGCAGCGTCTTTGCTTCTCTTGTATTCTTCACTATACTTTTCTATTTCTTCATCAAAGAAGCTCCAACCATCTCTTTTTTTATCTACAATTATTTTTTTCAAACCATTTGTGCAAATGCCTTCGGCTAATTCTACCTGTTCCGCCACATCTCCGTCAGAAGTACAAATAATTGCATCCACGCCCGCCGCCGTAAAACGGTACTCAAAGTCGTGTTTAACAAGCAAATGCGTAGCAGGTATTACTATCGCGCCTATTTTGTGCAAGCCAATTATTGACAGCCAGAACTGATAATGCCGCTTGAGAACAAGCATAACTTTGTCCCCCTTTTTGATGCCAAGTGACTCAAAATAATGCGCCGCTTTGGAGCTGTATCTGCTGATGTCACGGAAGGTAAATTTCCTTACATTCTTTTCTTTATCAACATGTACCATAGCGGTTTTTAGCGGACTTTTTGTAGCCATTGCGTCCACTATTTCATAGGCAAAGTTAAAGGTATCTTCTTTGTTAAAGCTAATTTTTTCTAATATTCCGTTACTGTCAAGAGCGGTATTAACAAAACTACCGTAAACGGGATTTTTTAGTCCGGCAAGGTCTACATTGGTAGTTGCGCTAGTTGCTATTTGCTCGGTATATTCTGCTACCCCCTTGTCATCGGGGTTAATAACTATTGCGTATATTTCGCAATCCTCTCCGCCTATAGCTATTTCGTCATGGGGTGTTGAGCTGTCATAAAAAATGGTATCGCCTGCATGTAGTACTTCCGTCCTGCTACCAAGTTGGATTTTCATCGTGCCTTTAATAACAATGTCAATTTCCTGTCCCTTGTGGGTGCCTAGGTGCATGGGCTGAGTAAGCCTTTCTTCAGAATAAGGAATAATTACATGGAATGGTTCTGCAAGCTTGTTTTTGAACATGGGAGCTAGGTTATAATATTCAAAGCCTTCTCTACGCAAAATAGGCATACCTTCGCCCTTTCTTGTCACCGTGTATTCAGTAAGGCTGGGGCTTTCTCCCTCCAAAATATCACTAATATCAATGCCACAAACTTGCGCAAATTTGTAAATAAAGGTAAAATTGAAGTCCTTTTCTCCGCTTTCCATTAGACGGTATTCCGCCACATCGATGTCCATTTTTTGTGCCATCTCAAGGTCTGTTAGCCCTACATCTTCCCTAACGGAACGCATACGCTTAGCAACTTCGCTTATCTTGCTTTCCAACTGTAATTTCATCAAATTCATTGTTTTTCTCCTTGCTATTATTAAAAAACCTTACTGCGTCTGCTGTAAGGTTTTTCGGATTTTTGTTAGTTCCTTTTTAATCTTAATCAGCACGCAAAAAATACATTATTGCCTATAATAATGTTAATGCTAATGTTAATAATGGTGCTAGAATTATATTTCATTAAAAAACTCCGCTTAAGATTTATTTAATATTACCACAATGCAAAATACTATGTCAAGAATTTTTGCCAAAGTATTGCTTTTCCTTTAATTTATTCTTTTTTTAACGCAATATTATTTATAATCCACGCAATCGCATCATCATCTGCGCTTGGGGCAATCAAATCCGCGTGTTCCTTAGCTATTTTGTTGCCGTTGCCCACCGCTATGCCTAAGCCTGCATAAGAAAGCATTGAGATGTCGTTTTCTGAGTCGCCCACACAAATTATTTCTTCACGCTTTATATTGTATTTTTTGGCAAGGTTAGCCACTGCGCTACCTTTATTTATGGATTTTAGCACAATTTCTATAATAAAGGGCTTAGAAGTGTTGACCAAATATTTGTCACCAAACTTTGCTTGCAAAATTTTTACTCTCTCTTTGATAATGTTTTCGTCATCCATTAACAGAAATTTAGGTGGTTTTAGGTTGTTATTCTGCACATACTCACTTACCTTTATGCCCGTTTCTTCATATCTTGCTCTGCTAAGTTTGGCATAGCCTTTGGTATAAAGATTGGCTTTTTCTGTGATAAAATAGTCGTCAATATATGTCTGGTAGTACCAGCCAAGTTCTTCTATAGCCTTGCATATTTCTACCGCTTGTTCGGTACTAAATACCGCTTCTTCTAGAATTTTGCCACTAGCTATATCCGCCACCACCGCCCCTTGAAAGGTAATAACTTCCCCGTAAAGCCCTAACTCCTTGCAAACTGGCAAAGCACCGCTTGTCATTCTGCCTGTTACTATTACGAACTTCCCGCCGTTATCAATATATCTGTGTATTGCGTTTTTTACATTCTCGCTAAGTTCTTGACTACTCCCTATCAGTGTGTCGTCTAAATCACTGCATATCATTTTGTACTTCATTTATCTCTCCTTGAAAAAATTCTACTATGTTCTTTGCATCTGCTTTGTTTATTTTGCTAACAGCTAGTAACTCTTTTTCATTCGCTGATGCAATGTTTTCTATTTTCTTAAAATGAATCATTAGAGCAGTTGCTTTTGCCTTGCCTATGCCAGCAATCTTGGTAAGTTTGCCTTCAAGCATTTGCTTTTGGCGCAAAGTTTTATGGTAGGTTATGGCAAAGCGGTGCGCCTCGTCCCTTATCCTAACTATTAGTTTTAACGCAAGGCTATTCCTTGGCAGTATAACACTATCAGAAACATTTGGCAAAAATATTTCTTCTTCTCTTTTTGCTAAGCTAATAATATTTACATCTGCTCCTGCATCACTTGCTGCTTGCATTGCCGAGCTTAGCTGTCCTTTGCCCCCGTCTATTATAATTAAATCAGGTAGCTTTGCAAAGCTAGAGTCATTACCTTTTAGATTATTTAACCTACGATATAGTGTTTCGTACATACTGGCAAAGTCGTTGTTGCCCACAACCGTCTTTATTTTGAAATGGCGATAGCTTTTACTTTCCTTTTCTCCGTCAAAAAACACCACCATACTGGACACTTTGTTGGTACCGCTTATGTGAGAAATATCATAGCACTCAATTCTTCTAGGTAAAGTATTTAGATTAAGTAGCTCTTTTAACTGTTTAGTAGCGCCTATGGTAAGCTCTTCTTTGCGGTTAAACCGCTCAAGTTGGTTAGTTAGATACTCTTTGCCATTTTCTATCCCCATATCAACAACTTGCTTCCTTATTCCCCCAAAAGGATAGTTTATTACAATCTTTTTGCCCGCTTTTTGGCTTAAATAATCGGCAAGTTCTTCCTTAAACTCCAAATTGTCATTAACAAGAATTTCGCTACAAATAATGGGGTTCTTCTGATAATGCTGCATAATAAAGGATGTAATTCCATTATTATAATCCACAACTTGGTAAGGGAAGTTATTGCCACCAAGATACTTGCCACCCCTTATTGCAAAGCAATTTATTACAGAATACTCTCCGTTTGTTACAAAGGTAAATGCGTCAATATCTAGGTTCTGCTTAAATGGTATAGTCTGCTTCCTAACTAGTTTGTCTAGCACATTTAGGGTGTCACGATAATATTTTGCCAGTTCAAACTCCTGCTTTTCGGCGCTAATAAGCATTTTACTTTGCAACCGCTCCGCCACAAAATTGTCATTGCCTTCTAAAAACTTTATTGTATCGTTTACTATACTTTTGTATTCTTCTTGACTTACCTTGTCAATGCAAGGGGCAACGCAACGCTTGATGTGAAAATTCAGACACTCTTTTTTTGGCAAGCGTTTACAAGTCCTTAGCGGAAAGACGGAATGGATTATGTTCATAGTATCTCTAACCGATATTCCTAGCATATATGGCCCAAAATACCTTGCGCCGTCAGACTTCATACTATATGTTACTTCTATCTTGGGGAACTTTTCTTTTACATTTATTCTTATATAAGGATAGGTTTTGTCATCTTTAAGTAAAATGTTGTAAGGCGGATTATATTCTTTAATTAAATTATTTTCCAGTATTAGCGCTTCGTACTCATTTGGTGTAATTGTGTACCGAAAGTCCGCAATTTTGGATACCAAAGCCATTGTTTTTTCGTTTTTTACACTACTATGGAAGTATTGACGAACACGATTTTTTAGACTTTTTGCTTTGCCCACATAGAGTATGTTTTCATACTCGTCAAGCATAATATACACACCGCTACTGTCGGGAAGTATTCTTAATTTTTCTGTTAATTTTGCCATACCTAATATTATAACCTAAACTACAAAAAAAAGGAACACGCCTTTGCGTATTCCCTTGTTAATTCCTACATCACTATTGGACCGAATACTGTGTGGGCGGTTATCCACTGCTTATACCTTATTGGCAAAAGAAACGCCCCATAAATACCTAAGGTTACTATTGTCAGGAAGAACCACTTTATCATTTGTCCAAGTAAGTTACCTGCTTTCCCTGTGAACTCTAAGGGAATGCCAACTATTTTGGTGTTTTTGCAATGATATCTTTCTAGTATGCAAACCGCATTCGGCAATCCAATAAAGGGTATAACTGCTAAAAAAACTAATCCTAGCCTAAGGAAAAAATATCTCCCTGCTGTACCCGTAAAAACAGATTTTAAGCTTCTTTTTTTGCGTTGTTGTGCTTGTTGCTCCATCGAATGCCTCCCATATAGTCTTATTTATATTATCATTTATTTGCTTTTTCGTCAATATATTTTCGCCATTAAAAACCGCAACGGTTTCTTATACCAATAATGTCATTTTGCAAGTGGAACCTTTGGCACATTTGCTCAAAGCTGTACCCAAATTTTTGGTGTAACTTAGATAGTACATTCACCAAAACATCATAGCTGTAGTCAATATAACCTAACTTTGCGGTAATGTAGTCATAAGAGTAGGCCTTTGTTCTGTTCATTTCTACCATTGTTTCTACCATTAGTTTGTCATAGCTTTCGTTCTTAAGATTAAGTGCGCCATAAGCATCTTCAAAGGTAAAATCGCGGTTTTCTATCATTTCGCATAGCGTAGCTATTAACAAGTCATGCCTGCTTTTATAGTTTATTCCCAGCTTCTTTGCTACTTTCTGGTAAGGTGCGCCCGTTCTTATTACTGTATCAGCAATGACAAAAACAAGAGCAGATTCCGTCCTAGCAGTGGATGTTTCTAAATATTTTTGGCAGTTTTCCTTGAGTACCTTATTAAAGTTCTCATTGCCGTCTTTACCGTGCAAATAAACATTCCTAACAGAACCGCTTAGCCAATCAGCAAACTCTGCCTTAGTAGCGCCCGTTTCTGTAACAATTATTCTTGTACCGCCACTTCCGCCGTCCATAAGATAATCAAAGCTACAGAAGCTGTACCGCTCTGGTCTATTATTCGGCGCTAAACTATGCACGAACACAATAACATCGTCCAAGTTGTCGGATTTTATCTTTTCATAGCTAAAGTCGCTACGCAGCGCATCGCCTATTTTCAAATTGCCACTGTCAAAAGTGCTGTTAAAAGCATAGTTTACATTTTTGATGTACTTCTTAACTGCCGACTTAGTTTCTCCTTTTACCACAACATATGCGCTTCTATCTAGCACGCAATAGGCAATTAGACAAACGCTTTCGTCCATTAGTTCCATAAGCAGACGAATATAAAGTTTCTTGTTACTTTTGCTAGCAAAAGCTTCATATCCATAAATGCTGTCCACCGAAATTTTGGCGATTTCTCCCTGACCTTGTGTTAAAATTTTGTTCTGCATATTTGCTCCTTTTTTTAGCTCTATGTGATATTTTAACTAATTACTAGCGTAAAGTTAAGTGATAGATTGCCCGAGCTATTTGCGTAGCAATCGATAATATTTACTTGATAAGTGCCTGCTGTAGTTGGCCTTTCTTCAAGCAGTACACTATCTTTGTAGTATTTTACCTTATAATCTGCGCCACTTATTGTGTCCGAAGTTTTGCCGTTTAGTCCCTTGACATAATTAACTGTCAAACTAATTGATTGGCTAGTAGTAATGTTTAATGTTAAGTTGCCTGCTTCAAAAGTTCCGCTAACCATGCCTAAATTGAAGATATAACCGCTAAGTACTCTTCTCTTAACAATGTAGTCACCGCTGACAAAATCTATGTTGTAGTTATTGTGCGACAGCGTGCCAGTTTTGGTTCTAAATGTACCTATATTATAGTAGCCGTCTACTACATTTAGGTCTAAGCTGTTTTCTAACAAGTCCATAACACCGCCTAGTGTTAGCGTTTCGCCTCTGTCAATACGGTAAGAAATAAAGCTAGGCTTGCCCCCTTCAAACTCACTAATATTAACTCCGCGCGATATGCCGTCTGCGCTTACGGTATCGTAGTTACTTACGCTGACATTAACTTGTTGCTCTATAGGTAACTTGTCGTTAATAACTACATTTGCTTCAATCAACCCTTTTATGTAGGCAAATACATCTTTTACCGCCTGATAATTAGCTGGATTTTCTACATAGGTGGTATTGACAGAAAGCAAAATCTCCACATAATTTTTGTTCGGGCTTACCATTTCTAGTCCGGTAATAAAACCATACTCACTAAAGTGACTTCTCACATTTGCAAAGTTCAAGTCAAACAAGTACTTTACCGTTGCCGCGATATTGTCCGTCTTTATGCGGTAAATATAGGCATATTCGGATGCATTTATGGAAGACACTAACACAACTTTGGGTATAACTGTATACTTTTTTATTGCATAGTTGGCGTCTTTGTAATATACATTCCCCTTGACCGTCATAAGAATATAATAGTCATAACCCCTAGTTGCTGGCGAATATGGATACTGCACTTTTGCAAAAATTTCGTCTACATAGCAAGTAATTGCTATGCCGTCTTCATCGTAGCCAACAATTATCTCCAGAATATTGTTAACCGCGCGGTCGGGACTTGCGCTTAAGTATGTTAACACTGCATCCCAATCTTCTAGAAAATATTCGCTAGACACATAGTACATCTTTATGTCGCCAGCGCTCGGCAATACGAACTCAGGAACGGAGCGGAACGCTTGAACTGATGCGTTCTTTGTTCTGCCGTAGAAGAATATCGTATTTTGGTATTGGAATACCACATGTTGCTTGTTATAAACTACTATGGTATACGCTGTGCTTTTTTCTTTATAGGTTAAGGATATAGTTTGCGTTTGACGATCAATGCTTTCGTCAATATTGGGGTTATGTCCAGCAACAGTAACATCATCATTGTCCATGTCAATGTACTTTTCCATTGTTACATGTTCGCCCTTAAATATTAGCTTTAATATACCGCCTGCCAAATTAAGCTCGGCACCTGCGATATAGTTGGTTAGTGGTCTTCTGTATACTTCTATTGCATCCAAGCTAGATTTGTTGACAAAAATATTAACATCGCAAGAAGAACCCTTGTAAGTTATTGTTATTCTTCTGTAACCTTGAGTTTGGTCATTTTTGCTATAGCTAAGCATAGTGTTGTCAAAATCGACATATCCTACCGTACCGTCTAAATAGTTAAGTGTCAGCATTTTTTTGAACACTAAGTTATTTACTTTGTCATAGTCACTAAACATAATCTCCCAACCCGCCGCAACTTCAGCAAGTATTGGCAAGCCGTTATGTGTCATATTATAAAAGCTATCCGCTTTTTCGGGAATATACGCTATGCTAACAACTGGCGAGTTATTTACAAAAACTTCAATGGGAATATCGCAAGAAACAGTATGATAATTGCCTTCAATTCTTGTGGTGTGGTGTAGTTTAACAATCTTCTTGCCCTCTCTATTAAGTACCGTTGTTATGCCAGCCAAATCCGTTAACTGATACCACCAACCTTCACTGGTAAGACTGCCGGTAAAGTTCGTTATACCGAGAATTTGCTCATAAGGACCTGCGTTGTACTCTACATCAAAACGGAACTGTGATAAATCTATACTTCTATCCGTAGTAAAATAAGTGTTTTTGCCAGCAGTTCTTATAGATATCGATTGTTCTATTCTATTGGATACATCTATGCTCAAAGCACCGCTGTAGACCTTGCCTAGATAGCTAAACTTGAGCGGTATACCCTTGCCTATGTTGTTGGTAGTGCTTTTGTATATCATATCAATGGTAGGTTTTACCGTTGAAGTCGTTCCGTCAGTATAGGATACTATAAGTTTTATTCCTTCCAAATCCCAGCCTTCGGACTGTATGTATTCTTGCTTGTATTGTCCCACTCTGTAGTCAGCAGTAATCTTGTCCACCGACTTTGTTGCCCCGGGGATATAATAAATATAATAAGTAAGATATGCCTTTTGGTATGCGCCTTCTTCGTCAAAATATGTTAGCGTTGCCGTATACCCTTCTGCTTCGCCGTTATAAATCTGCTCAGGTGAATATGGGGTTGATGGTATTTCTCCCCCACCAATAGGCTCATAGTTTAGTTCTATCCTAGCTCTGTTTGCGCCAGCATTAAGCAACTGTGACAAATTCTCACCTGGTTTGTCTCCAATTGTGACAACGCGGTTGTTTCTGTAAAAAACGCTAATTACTCCGCCCGACAGGTCAATGTCATTGCCTGTGCCTGCCGTTGCTGTCAAGAACAAATTATCAGGTAAAGTGGTAAAAGTGACGCTAACAATAGGCTCTGGCACCACAGTGCAATAAAGGTCGGGGCTTTTTACATGAGTTGAGCCAATAACAGTAAAGAAAATTATTTTGGGCTTGTCAACGGTAGTAATCGTGTCACAAACTAGCGTACAACCTTCGCCTAGCATACCAAGCGTTACGCCCGTCCACTCGCTCAAGTCGCCATTATCGTATTTTATTCTATAGTTAAGGGTATCGATTTTTATAGTTTCACCCTTATAAAACTGCTGATTAGATATGTTGTTCGTGGTATCGTCAAGTATCAATTGTACGGGAGTCTTTTGCGCCACAGTAACGGTGAAGTTCTTAGAATTGCCCTCCACTCCGCCATACACTACCATAAGGCTGTGCCGTCCCGCCGCAGAAATATCTAGTTGTTTGTGCCTTACCCCTGCCCCTAGTGTGGAAAGGAAATAACTGCACTCACTAACCTTTGTCTCTCCTTCTGCGCTGCGGCTAACACGAATAGATACTGTATAGTTTTTGCCAAGATTAAGCGAAACATGGCGGTTTTCTTGCACATATATATCTCTGCCGTCTTCGTCAACTACTGATACAACTACAGTAATTCCGCTATCTCCATAGGTGTGTTCTATGTCATAAAGCAGTTGGTACCTGCCTTCGCCTAGCCCTTCCACATCATTGACTTGATTGAATTTTAGATTAGCAATCTCATTTCTTTGCATATCGTCGGCGCTATTTACCACCCTAATAAGGGTACTGTCCATAGTAAGGTCTGCATGCTCTCCATTGTCAAAATACACCCTAACTTTGCCCGTCTTAAGGTCAAGTGTATCGCCTTGTATAATGCTTTGCGTCCTTGTATCCGTTTGATTTATGTTAGTTTGTGGATAGGTAAGAATATCCATGCTTTGGTAATTCCTACCCTTAACATTTATATTAAAACTACTTGTCGGCGCCGTCTGTATAGTTACTACTCCGCCTGCCACCGATGTTACTACTCCGCCACCGCTACAAAAAACTGTGCTACTGCCGTATCTACCGAGCATTTCACCGTCTAGCACAATTTGCCCTGTCTTTAGCGCAGTAGATGTCACTTGATAGTCAACAACTGTATCAACTATTACTTTGTTATCCACGACAGAAGTCACTTTGCCATAAGTTTTGCTAAGAGAGTCTTCAAGTACCACATTACTTGCAAGCGCAAGGTCGGGATAAACATGGCTACCCACATCAACTAGCGCGTTGCCTAAATATTCATAAACAACTTCTCTATAGTAGTTAGCAGGAAGATATACAACCTTAGCTACCACAGTTTTTACATCGGAATCGTCAAGGTACACCCTTACGCTGTTAGAAATATCCGTAGCTAGCACTTCTGGAGTTAGCCCGTTGTCATAAAAAAGTTTTAACCGCATCCCGTCTAGCTTTAGTGAACTTCCAAAATTTTGGAAAACGGAATTTTGTGTAGGCTCACGGGTTACGACCACTGTTTTAACTGTCTTTGGCAAAAAGCTAACGGAAAAAGATAAAGTGCGCCCAAGGTAAGAAATAAGAATGTCTTGCTCTCCTAGCTTAGTATTATTGTAAGCTTGGAGCATTTTGTTAGTTACCTCTACCCTTACCGTTTTTCCCCCGCTATAATTGACGCCGATAAATGCGCCTTCAGGTAATACATTCTCGCCTTCTATGTAAACTAACTTGTGGGGTAAAGTAATCAAATTTGCGGACTCGAAATTTAGGTCTAGTACAGTTATATTGAAGCTAGTTGTAACACCCTTGTACTTCACAGTTATTATTTTGTCTACTTCGGGAACGGACATATTGAATGTAGTATCATCTAGCATAGAATAATCCATTGGGACTTCTTCAATTTTGCCATTGCTATAAGTAACTACAAGTTTGGCTTCAGAAATATCCACCATGTCACCCACAATGTAGTCATCTACCTTTTTTATTCCGCTAACAGCAATGGAAACAACTGTCGGTTCGGCATAGATAATATCCATCGCACAAGCCGCAGTAGCAAGAAGTACAAATATAGCCAAAATTAACAACAAAATTTTCTTCATAGATATAAATATTATACTACAGTATAATACATTATGCAAGAGAGTATTATCAATTATGTGTCACAAAAAAGCGTAAATTATATGTTTTTTATTTGCCAATCAATGGGAATTTCTCCCCTGTTTTGCAATATCTCATTGACTTTAGAGAAATGTTTACAGCCAAAAAAGCCATAGTAGGCGGAAAGTGGAGAAGGGTGGGCAGCTTCCAAAAT
>CAYJBW010000029.1:0-16480 GCA_964368255.1 uncultured Christensenella sp. | reverse complement strand
GTTGATAGTATATACTATGCGTCTATCGGTAAGTCCGCAAAAGGTCTTAAAGACAAAGAACTAATAAATTGGGACAGCAAAGAAAGTAGCAGAATAAAAATACTTGTAGAAAAAAAGTACGGCGACCATACCATAGAAATTATGATTGATAAGCTAGGTAAAAAGCGCGTACTTATCGACAAATTGCCAATTCAGCGTATGGGGGAGCTTGTCGGGGGGATAAATGTTGTATACTTTTCTCCTGACGAAATGAAACTTATTAAGGAATCCCCCGTTGACCGTAGGCGGTTTATGGACATAAGCCTATGCCAACTAGACAAGATTTATCTCTATACGCTAATTAGGTATAACAAACTGCTAGCACAGCGCAATAAGGTGCTAAAGAACCACAAAGAAAGTCCGTCACTTAAAGAAATGAGCGACATAATAGTTAGCAAAATGGTGGAAGCGGAAGAATATATCATAACTAAGAGAGTGGAATTTTTGGACAAGCTCACTCCCGTTGCTAACGAGTGTCACAAAAAGCTAACAAGCAATAAGGAAGACTTAGCAATAGTTTACGAAACAGAGCAAATTGATTTTTCTGATATAAAGGGCAGCTTGCTGAGTCTTTACCAAAAAAGTTGGGAAAAAGATAGCTATCTTGAATATACCACCGTAGGAATACACCGTGATGACCTAAAAATTAGCGCAGGTGGCATAGATATAAGAAAGTACGGCTCGCAAGGTCAACAAAGGACGGCTGTACTTAGCCTAAAACTAGCTGAAGTCCTGTCTTTTACTAGTATTAGCGGAGAAAAACCGATTTTGCTTATGGATGATGTACTTAGCGAATTGGATATTGACCGTCAAAGGAACCTTTTTGACAGTTTAGATGTGCAAACTGTGGTAACTTGTACGGAGTTTGACGAAAGTATAACCGACAAATACAGTCTTTATAAGGTTAAAGACAACAAAATTTCTTTAGTGAGGAAAGATAATGATAAATGAAAAGAAGAATATAATTAGTAAGTTGATAAAGATTGACGGAGTAACCACTCAAGAAATTTATGACGCTCTTACCGTGCCTACTGACACAAAAATGGGCGATTTTAGCCTGCCTTGCTTCCGTTTTAGCAAGCTACTACGCAAGGCGCCAGTAATAATTGCCCAAGACTTAGCACAGAGCATTACCGATTTGCCCTATCCAGTTGTTAGCGTTACCGCACTTAATGGGTATGTGAATTTTGTTACAGATAGGCTTTACACCGCCAAAAAAGTGCTTAATGAGATAAATACCAAGAAAGAGCATTATGGAGATAGTGATGTGGGTGGCGGTCAAACCATTTGTATTGACTATTCTTCCATAAATATAGCTAAGCCCTTCCATATTGGACACCTTCTTACCACAGTAATTGGGGGAGCGTTGTATCGTGTGTACAACAAACTAGGGTACAAGAGCGTGGGAATAAACCACCTAGGCGACTGGGGTACGCAGTTTGGCAAGTTAATTGTTGCATTCAAAATGTGGTGCAGTGAAGAGATTTTAGCAAAGGAAGGAATGAAGGCACTAACAGATATTTATGTAAAGTTCCATGAAGAGAGCGAAAAAAATCCCCGACTAGAAGACGAAGCGAGAAGCTATTTCAAAAAGATAGAAGACGGAGAAGAAGAAGCATTATATTTGTTTAACCTGTTCAAAAAAATCACCCTTAAAGAAGTAGAAAGCACCTACAAACGGCTAAAGATTGAGTTCGACAGCTATGCAGGCGAGAGCTTTTACAACGACAAAATGACGCCCGTTTTGGAAGAGCTTGATAACTTAGGACTGCTAGAAACAAGCGAAGGAGCTAAGGTTGTTAATTTGGAAGAATACAATATGCCACCTTGCTTGCTAGTCAAAAATGACGGCGCAACGCTTTATGCCACAAGAGATTTAGCGGCAGTTTTTTATAGAAAAAACACCTATGACTTTGCCAAATGTTTGTATGTAGTTGCCTATCAACAGAATTTGCATTTTTCGCAATGGTTCAAGGTTATCGAACTTATGGGCAAGGAATGGGCAAAAGACCTTGTGCATGTAGCGTTCGGTATGGTTAGTTTGGAAGACGGCGCAATGAGTACTCGTAAGGGCAAAGTTGTGCTACTTGAAGATGTACTAAACAAGGCGGTAAGTAAGAGCTTAGCAATAATTACCGAAAAGAGTCCGCAACTAGAAGGCAAAGACGAAGTGGCAGAAATGGTCGGAGTTGGCGCGGTGATTTTTTCTTCACTATACAACAACCGTATCAAAGATATGGTATTTAGCTATGACAAGGTACTTAACTTTGACGGCGAAACAGGTCCATATGTGCAGTATACCAACGCAAGATGTATTAGCCTAATAAACAAAGTGGGTGCATTCGATATAATAGATGCAGATTATAACGCTCTTGATAACGAAGAAAGTAGCGCGGTGGTAACACTTCTTGAGAAGTTCCCCGATATTTTGCAAGATTGCATTACAAAGTATGAGCCTTGTTATATAGGCAGGTATTTAGTGGAGCTTTGCAAGGAATTTAACCGCTTTTATTTGACCAACAGAATATTGAACGAAGAAAAAGGTGTTATAGCCAGCAGAGCAATGCTAGTAAATGCCGTGCATATAGTGCTAGAAGAAGGCTTGCGCCTAATGGGGATTTCCGCTCCAAGCAAAATGTAAATAAAGGGGTTAATAAAAAATGGTTGATACTCACACGCATACTAGTTTTTCCTTTGATGGACGGTGCAGCTCCGTAGATATGGCAGAGCGGGGCAAAGAACTTGGTCTAAACTATATGGCATTTACCGACCACTTAGATAGGGATTATGTGCATATTGATAGGTATAGCTATGTTGGGCAACTAGATATCAACCGCTACATAAAAGAAGTAACCGCACTTAAAGAGAGATATCCTTTTTTGGCGCTAGGAATAGAGCTAGGGTACAGCGAAAAAGCGGAAAATGATTATTGTACGATGGTAGAGATGGCTAGGTTCGACTATGTTCTCAATTCCATTCACACAATAGACGGTCAAGATGTCTACAATAGTGAGTATTTTGAAGACAAAGATAAAAAAACCGCTTATACCAATTATTTGTTGCAAGTAAATAAAAGCACTAAGGCGAAATATTTTTATAATACAATTTCCCACTTAGGTTTTGTTAGAAAAAATTCTACCTATGAAGATAATTTTATGCCACTAAGTGAATATGGCGATGTATTGGAAGAAATATTCAAAAACATAATCGATATGGGCAAAACACTGGAAGTTAATACCAACATAAAAACACAGGATTTTATGCCCACCAAAGAACTGCTTACAAGATACTACGAAATGGGTGGTAGAAGCATTGCATTCGCTTCCGATGCCCATGTAGCAAACAGAATAGGGGATATGTACGAGCAAGCAAGCGAGATGGTTACAGGTATTGGTTTCCGTTACTGGACGGTATATAGAGAAAGGAAACCTATTTTTATAGAAATATAAAAGGAGACATTATGTTTAATAAAAAAATAACTTACATAATTACTGCTTGCATAGCGCTTTTAGGTTTGCTATTTTATTTGTCGGGCAATACATTGCTTTCCTTTGTTGGGTTCTATACCTTTATGGCGTTGCCTATTATTTTAGGCGTAATGCAACTTGCTAGCGTTATTTTGTGCATAATTTTTATTAGCAAACCAAACAAAATTGCCAGTATAGTGCTTTTTGTATGGAACATACTTTTCCTAATTCTAAGCATAGGATTACTTATTGCCTTTAGGGATAGCATTCGCGATGTGCTTATGCAAGGATTAAGAATACTGCTTATTATGGTCGCAATAGCAGTAGTGGTTTTTGTAATATTTTATCTACCAAAAATGCAATACAAAAAGAAAATTATTTCCATTGTATTATGTGCGGTAATATGCTTAGGCTTTGTCGTTGGTTTTAC
This sequence comes from uncultured Christensenella sp., assembly GCA_964368255.1. Lineage (GTDB taxonomy): Bacteria > Bacillota > Clostridia > Christensenellales > DTU072 > CAG-1782. The sequence continues at coordinate 12,544 of CAYJBW010000029.1, read as the reverse complement.
CGACCTAAAGAACTTACGCATTAACTACATAAAGCAAGGCGCAGTGGTTTATGCAGTAGGTAACGACTACCAAATAGTGTGGACAACGGAAGTTAAGGGAACGGGATTTGTAGAAGTGGGCGGACTTACCTTTTATGATACTTTGGCAGGTAGTCTAGTTACCGAGCAAAGAGTACATAAAGTAACTGTGCCGCAAGCTGTACTTGACCAAGCAAAAGCATATACCGTCAAGACTAAGAAAATGATATCCGAACAAGGTTTTTATGCCACGCAAGGGGAGACAATAAGCCGTACTTACGCTTTCCGCCCCATAGACGAAAGTGACGGTGTGCAGTACTTAGCGGTGGCGGATACTCACGACTTTAATAGAGTTGCGGCAAAGCCTGGCGCAATTCTTGGTTCAAAAACGGATTTTGTAATAATGGCAGGTGATATTGTATCCTTTTTGGAAAATGACACCGACCTAAACCGCGTAGTAAACCTTGCCTATAGACTTACAAAGGGTAATATACCTGTGGTTTTTGCACGGGGCAACCACGAACTAAAAAGCGAAAAGGCAGAACAACTATATAGATATGTGGGCGCAAGCGGAACGGACTTTTATTATACCTTTAGGTTAGGAGGTGTTTGGGGGGTGGTGCTAGATATGGGAGAAGACCACGACGATGACTGGTATGAGTTCTTTGGCACGGCGCAGTTTGCTAAGTACCGCCAAGACCAAATTGCATTTTTAGAGGAAATACTTACCAGTAAAGAATACGAAAATGACGGTGTAACCTTACGGATAGCAGTAAGCCATATTCCCACCGCATTTACTGATATAGATAGAGATTATATGTATGCTGATTTGGTTAGTATAAACAGCAAACTAAACCAAATGGGTTTGCGTTGTATGGTCAGCGGACACTTGCACGATATTTTTGTAACAGAGAATGCTTACTCCGCAGGCACACCGCTAAGTTATCACAGCATATCAAAGCCAAAGTATATGGCAACAGGCGCAAGCTATTATAATGTAATTAGTTCTAGGAGTAGCCGTACCCAAAAGGGAGAGCAAAGGCTAGGCAGACAATTTAGCACCGCAACTTTTGACTTTTCTGATAATATACTTACCGTTAAATTCGTAAACGACAAGTTGCAAACGGTATCTACCGTAAGTCCCTTTGAAAACAAAGAGTACGGCAAGGAAATAATTATTTAACAAAAATCATTTTTTCATTTTCTTGATAGCTATTATCATGCTATAATTATAGTTATGGTAATACACGGTCTAAACAAGCTAACGCTACTTGATTATCCGCATCACACCGCTTGCACAGTTTTTGTAGGCGGATGTAATTTTCGTTGTCCCTTTTGTCACAACGCATCCTTAGTATTGCGCCCCAATACTCAGCCTGTTATTAAGGAAGAGGAGTTTTTTGAGTACTTAGACAAAAGAAAGGGACTAATTGAAGGTGTTTGCATAACAGGCGGAGAACCGACTTTATATAGCGAGCTTCCTGAGTTCATAAAAAAGATAAAAGAAAGAGGTTTTTTAGTAAAGCTAGATACCAACGGCACCAATCCCGATATGCTTGCTCAGTTAATCGAAACAAAAAGCATTGATTATATAGCGATGGATATAAAAAATAGTCTAGATAGCTACGGCAAGACTGTTGGCGTGCCAAACTTTGACACAACAAGCATTAAGCGAAGTGTTAAGATAATAATGGAAAACGGTGTGGACTATGAGTTCCGCACAACTGTTGTCAAAGAGTTCCACAATGATAATAATTTTTTAGAAATTAGTAAATGGCTAAAGGGTGCCAAAAGGTATGTCTTGCAAAACTTTCGAGACGGCGAAGATCTCATAATGAGTGGTTTAGGCAACCATACTGACGACAAAATTCGACACTTTTGCGAGCTGTTGACTCCTTTTATCGATAAAGTCTCAATTCGGGGCGAAAACTAGGCAACCACAACATATTGTGTTTTATAAAAAATATTTTCAAATATATTGTGTTTTCGGTATTGACAACACATAAAATATATGATAGATTAAAATAGCCAACTGTCGGTTCGCGGTATTTTTTGGCAGCGGCAAGAACTATAGAAGAAAAGAGGTGTGATATGTTTAATGTTGTAAAAAGAGATGGGAAGATTACAGATTTTGATTTGAATAAAATTGGAGTTGCCATAACAAAGGCATTCGACGCAAAGGAGAAGCAGTATACACCTGCTATCATTGACTTGCTTGCGCTCCGCACGGCAGCTGACTTTGAGAACAAAATCAAAGAAGGACTAGTTTCTGTTGAAGACATTCAAGACAGCGTTGAGCATGTTTTGGAGCAATCGGGATATACCGATGTAGCCAAAGCGTATATCTTGTATCGCAAGCAACGCGAAAAGCACCGTAATATGAAGTCTACTATACTCGACTACAAAGAGATAGTGAACAACTATGTAAAACTAGAAGATTGGAGAGTAAAAGAGAACTCCACCGTAACATATTCTGTAGGCGGACTAATTCTTTCTAACTCTGGCGCAATCACCGCCAACTATTGGCTAAGTGAAGTTTATGACGAAGAAATAGCCAATGCTCACAGGAATGCAGATATTCACATTCACGACCTTTCTATGCTAACTGGATATTGTGCCGGTTGGTCGCTAAAACAGCTAATAGAAGTGGGCTTAGGTGGCGTAAAAGGCAAAATAACATCTTCACCCGCTGCGCATCTATCCACACTTTGCAATCAAATGGTTAACTTCTTAGGCATTATGCAAAACGAGTGGGCAGGCGCACAGGCATTTTCTTCTTTTGACACATATTTAGCACCCTTTGTAAAGGTGGATAACCTAAGCTATAAGGAAGTTAAACAATGTATACAGTCCTTTATTTACGGCGTTAACACACCTAGCCGTTGGGGCACACAAGCACCATTTACCAATATTACACTGGACTGGACGGTTCCTAATGACCTTGCTGAGCAACAAGCGCTTGTTGGTGGCAAAGAAATGGACTTTAAGTACAAAGATTGCGAAAAAGAAATGTCTATGGTAAACAAGGCATTTATAGAAGTTATGGTGGAAGGCGATGCCAATGGCAGGGGCTTTCAATACCCAATACCCACATACTCTATCACCAAAGATTTTGACTGGTCGGACACAGAAAACAATCGTTTGTTGTTTGAAATGACCGCTAAGTATGGCACACCATATTTTAGCAACTATATAAATAGTGATATGGAACCTAGCGATGTACGCAGTATGTGCTGTAGACTTCGTCTAGACCTAAGAGAACTTCGCAAAAAGTCCGGTGGGTTCTTTGGAAGCGGAGAAAGCACAGGTTCTGTTGGTGTTGTTACCATTAACATACCCCGTATTGCTTATCTTTCTAAGACCGAAGAAGAGTTCTTCCAAAGACTGGACAGAATGATAGATATTTCCGCCCGTTCACTAAAAATCAAAAGGGGAGTAATAACTAGACTATTAAAGGAAGGTTTATATCCTTATACCAAGCGTTATTTGGGCACATTCGAGAACCACTTCTCCACAATTGGAGTTATTGGTATCAATGAAGCGGCACTAAATGCTAGTTGGGTGGGCGTTAATCTAACGCAAAAAAAGGCGCAAGAATTTGCTAAGAAAATTCTTAACTACATGAGAGAAAGACTGCTAGATACCCAAGACAAATACGGCGACTTATATAACCTGGAAGCAACGCCTGCCGAAAGTACAACATACCGTTTGGCAAAGCATGACAGAGCAAGATTTGAAGATATAATTACCGCATCAGATAAGGATAAAACACCTTATTATACCAATAGTTCTCACCTGCCTGTAGGATACACCGCTGATATATTTGAAGCATTAGACATTCAAGACGAGTTACAAACATTGTACACATCGGGTACGGTATTCCATGCCTTCTTAGGCGAGAAGTTGCCAGACTGGGAGTCAACGGCAAAACTTGTTAAGAAGATTGCAGAGAACTACAAATTGCCTTACTATACAATGAGCCCCATTTATTCTATATGTAAAGACCATGGTTACATTGTGGGCGAGCACTTTAAGTGCCCGATTTGCGGACAGGATGCAGAAGTTTATAGTCGTATCACTGGTTACTACCGCCCTGTACAAAACTGGAACGATGGCAAGCTACAAGAATATTCGGAAAGAAAGTTGTATGATATAGCAAGTTCTAATATGAAAGAAAAGACTATAGCAACCAAAGAAGCCGTTTGCAACACCGAAAATGAGGGTATAATTATGTTTACCACAAAGACATGCCCCAACTGTCGTTTGGCAAAGGATTTTCTTGACAGGGCAAAAATAAAATACGAAGTAATCGATGCCGAAGAAAACGAGAAGCTCGCTATAGAGTACAAAATTATGCAAGCACCTACTTTGGTGGTAAAAAACAAAGACAGAGTCAGCAAATATGTGAACTTTACCAACATAAAGAAGTTCGTTGAGGCACAATAAGGGAGTATTATGAGAGATGTTATTATTATAGGAGCAGGTCCTGCTGGACTTACGGCAGGATTGTACGCAGCAAGAGCGGGCAAGTCAGTTTTTATACTAGAGAGTGATTTCTTTGGGGGACAGATTGCCACATCGCCAGAAGTAGAGAACTTCCCCTCCATAAAAAGCATAAGTGGCTTTGACCTTGCCAACAATATGGTAGAGCAAGCATCGGCACTGGGCGTAGAAATGGACATTGACAGAATTACTGGACTAACAAAAGAAGCAGACGGCACATTTACACTTAGTAGCCAAAGTAAGGAGTACAAAACGAAAAGTGTTATTGTCGCTTGTGGCGCAAAAAACCGCTTGCTAGGACTTGATAAAGAAAGAGACCTTATTGGTAGCGGAATATCATTTTGCGCGCTTTGTGACGGGGCTTTCTTTAAGAATAAGACTGTAGCCGTTGTCGGTGGGGGCAATTCTGCCATAGAAGAAGCAATATACCTACACACACATTGCCAAAAGGTTTACCTAATCCACCGCCGTGACGAGTTCCGCGCGGAAGAGAAGAAAGTTAAAGAGCTAAAAGAAAAAGACAATGTTGAGTTCCTGCTAAGTAGCGAGGTAGTGGAGCTTTTAGGCGACAATAATTTAGAAGGTATTAAGATTGTTGACAAAAAAACAGACAAGGTTACAGCAATTACTTTAGACGGGCTATTTATAGCAATTGGCAAAGCGCCTGATATTAAGTACCTAGAAAATCTAGTTAGTCTGGACGAAAACGGGTACATTGTTGCAGGGGAAGACTGCAAAACCACGCTAGAAGGGGTATTTACCGCAGGGGACTGTCGCACAAAAGCAGTACGGCAACTAACCACCGCCACAGCGGACGGCACCATAGCATCAGTAGGCGCATGCGCTTATGCGAGCAAAATACGCTTATAAATGTCTAGCAACAACAAAATTCTATAGCATGGTTAGTTTCTTGCACTTACGCAAGCAAAACCCGCTTATAAATATCTAGCAACAATTAAATATTATAGCATGGGTAGTTTCTTGCGCATACGCAAGCAAAACCCGCTCTTAAAGAAGTACGCTAATAATTAAAAAAGACTTTGCAAAGTATGCAAAGTCTTTTTTGTGGTCAATATTGCTTATTAAACTTACCAGTCTTCAGTTGTTGGAGTATTCTTAACATCGTCATAAAAATCCTTGTAAGAAGTGACGAATTCTTCCACGCGTTTTAGTTTTATTTCTGTTAAATCGTAGTTTTTGACATCTTCGCCCTTGCCTGTTTTGTAGTCGAAACTTTTTTGCTTAACAGGTATGTCCAATATATAGTTAAAGACTTCTTTGATGTCATTAAATACTGGTACGCCAAGTTTTTCTAACTTTTCGCGTGTGCTGTGACCGCCACATATTAGCGCGCAGTCCATATTTAGTGCGGAAGCTACTTCAAAGTCGTGTGGCATATCCCCAATTAGTATAGTTCGACCCTGTTGCGGATTCTTTGCTAGCCATTCCTTGCCTATCTCAATTTTGCCTTTTGCGTAGATATTGTCAAGCGCCACGATGTCGGTAAAATATTTACCCAACCCAAATCGTTCTATGCCGTCAAGCAGTATGTTCTTTTCGCTTGCGCTCAGAATGTATTGCGGAACTTTTAGCTTGTAAAAACGCTCCACAGTTGATTTTGCATTTTTATGCAAGGGTATATAAGATAAAAAGGACTTATAGTTATCAATAAACTCATGGGCTAAAACTGTATAACTCTCTGTATCTAAGTCGAAACCTAAAGTTTTGTAATAATCCACCACAGGGAAAGAAAATGTGCGGTCATACCGCTCCATTGTCATAAGGGGCAAATTGCGTTTACTCAAAGAAAGATTTATACTTTTTATACTATATTCTACATCGTCAAGCAGTGTGCCGTTCCAGTCCCAAAAGATATTGTCGTATCTCATACGAGAATACCTGTATGATAGTGGTCGTATGCTTCTACATTTTTGCTTAAAATCTCAACAACCTCTTCGGCAGTACTTACGCTATAAATTTTGTCATCGGGCATGTCGCAGTAGCGAACGCGGTTATCGAGTTTGGTTCCGGCAACTTTAGCCGACCAACCGTCCACATTATTAAAGGCGATTATTAGCCTTTTTAACGCCCAAGCGTTAGCAATTTCTGTAAGAGTACCACTCCCACCGCCGATAGCAACTACCGCACTTGCGTTGGCTACTATTACATTACGATATACATCAAGCCCCGTGGGGATAATAATATCCGCGTAGTCATTCCTTTTGTTGGCATCGAAAGAGGGAAGGATAGCAATTGTGTCACCTTCTCTATACTTGCTAGAAGCGCGCGCACCTTTGCATGCGGCTTCCATTACGCCATAAAGACCACCGCACTGGATGCGGTATCCGTTATCAATCAGCGCCTTGCCCGTTTCAAAGGCAGCCTTGTACTTTTCGCCGTTAGGCTCTATTATAGCGTCGCCGATTATTGCAACTATTTTTCTCATAATAAAATTAAACTCCTTAGTTGATTAGAATATCACAGATTATTGACTTATAACCAATAAAATACAGTATATCATAATAAAATATTTTTTTCAATCAGTTGAAAAGCAATAATATATAGTGTATACTTTATATGCAAAAAGTATGACTAATGTCACGCTAAAGCATATACAACACACAAAGCACATAGCCTTCAAAGCGTAGAACCTTCGAAGCGTGTAACCTACAAAGCGTATGATATATAAAGCGTATAGCACAAAAGCATATAGAAAACAAAGCAAATAGCATGCAAAGTTTATGTCGCACAAAGCAAATAGGGTGCAAAGTGCATTGCACTTAAAGAGTACATAAAGTGTATCAAAACATAAAAACATACGGAGCGGTATCGAAGTGGTCATAACGGGGCGCACTCGAAATGCGTTAGCCATTAAGTTGGCACGAGAGTTCGAATCTCTCCCGCTCCGCCAGAGGCGTTACGCTGCACACTAATGTCGCAACATAATTTTTTATGTGGCGATATTTTTTTATTCAGCATGGTTTTTTGTTTTTATTAAAACAAAAGCGACTATTAGTCGCCAAAGGTTTGGGACAAGGAGATGACAAGTTGTCCCACTTGGACTCTAAATTTGCTGCATAATAGCATTCATGCAATATTACTTTCTTGACATGCTTTGCATAATTTGTGTCTTAAAGTTTCATCAAAAAACTACAACATATTTGCTAAAATTGTCAATACATTTTTTAGATTATAACTATTAAGCTTAGACAGTACCAAGTAAAAACTATAAATCTTTTTTGGCTGGGTTATCTAGAAGGCTTCCATTATGGGCGAATCTTGAGCCGTGGCATTGACAATCCCATGAATGCTCTTTCTTATTGTACCACAGTGAGCAACCCATATGCGGACAACGCTTAGGAACGGGTAGAAGCAGGTTAAGTGTGGTAACGCCAAGGTTTGCGAAAAGTTGTTTATGCATTATGCTTCTGTCCGTTCGGCAAGCACGGCAATATTCGTTTTCTGTGCCTGATATGAGTTCTGCAATTGCTTTGGCGGAAGCAAGAGCGTTTGTCATTCCCCAAAGGTTAAACCCTGAAATAGCATAGACATCTTCAAGGCAGCCGTATTTGCCCACATAAGGCAAGCCGTCAAGCGTGACACAGTCCTGATTGGCCCACACATATTTTTCTGTTGCCGTCGGATAATATTTTTTGCAAAAATCGCGTATGTCATCAAATCCTTTCGATTTTGTGCCGGTTCGGTGGTCTCCTGCGCCAATTATTAGCATATTGCCGTAATTACGGAAATACAGACCGCCTTCCCTGTCTTCAATATAGGTGCCTTTGACATCTGCGGCATTTTCATAAGCCGCTACGCATGAACGCACTTGATACATTTTAATAAAAAACCAGCCAGCTCTGTTGATAAAAGGGAAGTGCGTGGCAATAACTGCTTTATTGAATTTTACTTTGTATTGACCGATATATGCCGTATGGTCTTTAATCTCCGAAACAAATGAATGTTCATAAATGGTCAAATCTTTTGCTAGAGCGTTTAAAAATTTTAAGGGGTGGAAAACTGCCATATCCGGGAACATAACCGCGCCTTTTATGTCGAAAGGCAGTCCAGTTTCGGTGGTAATCTGTGCGTTATAACCTAGGGAAGATAGAGCATCCGATTCGTATTTCATATCCGATTTTCTCGAGAACATATATGACGGTTGAATCTCAAAATCGCAGTCGATATGTTGCGCGAACTTCTTGTATTCTTCCACTGCATCAAGGTTTGCCCGCAAATATGCTCTTGCTGCTTCTTGCCCGTGCGTTTTAATGAGTGAAGAATAAGGGGTGTCATGCTGTGCGGAAAGTACTGCCGTTGTTTTATCGGTTATTCCGCTACAAATTTCATTGCCTTCCAGCAAAATTGTTTTTATTCCGCGATGAGTAAGTTCGTGCGTCGCAAGTATGCCGGCAATTCCTCCACCAACAACAAGAACATCGCATTCGACATTTTCATTCAATTCTTTGAAGCTAGGCTTCTCAATGTTATTTTTCCAAATACTGTTTGTCATGCTATTAACATGTGCTAAAATCCGTTTATTACTCTTATGTCGCGTATGGATTTTAGATAAAATTTTGGATGAAACAAAAGACCGCCTTTGTAAAGCGGTCTTTATGATTATTAGTAATTATTTGTCTTCTTTTTTGTTGAAAAGCCCCTAACTATTGTGGAGACTATTTCGCTTTGTTGTTGAAAAAGCCCTTTATTATTGTGGAGACAATTCCGCAGAGAATTCCGCCGACGGGGAAAACTACCCAAGCTGGGTGCCACATGTTTTTTAGGAAGCCGAGTACTAGGAATACAGCGGTTGCGCTTAGCATTATTGCGCCACAGAGCGTGTCTTCTAGGTTTTTTGCTTTGCCACGGATGGGTTCGCCTTCGTCATTAGGAATATTGTGTATCTTTACAAGATTGTCCCACTGAATGCCACTAAATACTATTATTGGCACTCCGACAATTAGTACGGCAAAGAATATGGGTAAGTATAGGCTTGCTTGCACATTGGCTGCGACGAGTGCTATTAGTGGGACTACTGATAGTATTGTTATGGATACGCCAAGAGCTAGCATTACGGCGATTTTTATACCTTTTTTAAGCGTGGTTTCGTCTAGTTCTGCACTGACAAGCGAGCGGTGCAAGCCTGTAAGAATTAGCATAAACACAGCAACTGCCACGCAAGCAATAAGTATGGGTACATATATGCCGTAGCTAATGTCATTAAGGGAAAGTGTAATTAGAACCATTACGCCTACGAGCATAAGACCAATTGCCGCAGCTATTATTATGGATTGCTTTTTTGTCAAAGGTTTTAGTTCTTTGGGTGGCTCCGTTATTACTGGCTTTTCTCTTATAATATCTTGATTCTTTTCACCTTTTAATAGTTCGTCAACGGTGATGTCAAAGATTGTTGCGAGCGGTACTAGTTGTGCCGTTTCCGGGAAGGCATCGCCTGTTTCCCATTTTGATATTGCTTTGTTGGTTATGCCAAGTTTGTCGGCAAGTTCTGATTGCGTCCAACCTCTTTCTTTGCGCATAGTATAGATGAATTCTCCAAAATTCTTATTCATATTGTCTCCTTGAGTGTGCTTTTGTGTCGTTTGTGAGCTCATTTCCATTATATACGCTGTAAGCAAATATAGTAAACTCTTTGTATTAGAAATTGATAGAAAGCTAATAGAAGATTGTCTACTTTCGGTAGAATCTACCAATTTTCGATTATTCAAAGCTTTTTGCTTGTAGGTTTTTATCATACAAATATAGTTATTTTGTTATTATAATTCCTTATAATACCAATACAACTTATTGGATTATTATGACATATTTTCTATAAAACAGCAAGGCGCTATTTTGCTATGAAAACCATTTTGTGGTTGTTTTATAAAAGATACTTATCGAAACAGAAAAGACAATTGAAGAATATTGACATAATAGCTTATTGGCTATATAATGTAATGTATAAAGAAATGAGGTTTAGTGTGAATATAGGACTAAACAGAAGTAACAAAATTATGGCAGGATTGCTAATTGGAGCAGTTCTAATTTTTGTGTGTCTTGTTCTTTTTGTGGGCACAAGTGTAAGTATCAACAAAGCATATGCAGCAGAAGTTCTGTCGCCGACCATTGACATACAGCCCGTGGGAATTACGGGAGTTTACAGGGCGGATTTGGCTTTGTCAGTAACAGTTAGCCACATTGACGAGAATGTTACATTAGAATATGAATGGTACAAGGTAGTAGTTGATTCTGATGATTTGCTAGTTGGAACTGAGGTGGATTACCCAATAAGGGGAACATCTTATAACGGCAGTTATTATTGCGTAATTGTAGCTAGGGATACAGATAATGACATTAGCGAGCCAGTGACGACAAACACAGTTACTGTAAACTTACTAAAAATACCTTTGCGCGCAACCATAAACAACACAGAAAGTTTTTATGGGGAGGCAGTGGCTCCGCTTAGTTTTACCCTCACCCAAGGTTCTTTAGTAAATGGCGATGCGCAGGAAGATTTGGGAGTGGTACTTACAAAATCAGCTGGGAACAATGTAGGTAACTACAATATAAACGGCACAAACAGTGCAGAAAATTATTACATTATGTTCACTAAGGGAATATACACCATTAAGCCCAAAAAAATTGATATCATTGTTGCTAACCAAACTTCCGTTTATGGAGAGAGTATAAAGGGGCTAAGTTTTGACCTGTACGGTGGATCTACCCTTGCTTATGATGACACAAAAGAAGGTTTGAATATCACACTTACTAAAGCCACCGGAACTAATGCAGGTAGATACTCAATAAGCGGTTATTGCGGAAATCCAAATTATGAAGCAAACTTTATTATGGGTCTTTATACTATATCAAAAAGGCCCGTATCGGTAAATTTTGAGAAGCATACTGACTTGGTTTATAATGGCGAAATTCAGAGCATAAGCTGTTCTTTGCTCGGTAGTTTGTTACCGAATGAAGAAGCTAATGTGTATATTGTTTATAACAAGACACCAAAAAACGCTGGCACTTATATAGCAACGGCTGTGGTTGATAACAATAACTATGGCATCATACTTGGAGACCAAAAGACCTTTTCCATTGCAAAGAAGGCATTAAAAATTACCCTTAATGATATAGTAATAAATGTTGGGCAGAAACCTACATTTACATACACATACGCTGGATTTGTGGATGGAGAAAGCGCCAAAGACCTTCTTACTTTGCCCGAAGTTGTGGGAGCTGAGGAACATACCGAAGTAGGCGATTATGATTTAATGCCCTCTAAGGCAACATCTAATAACTATGTTATTACCTTTGAAAAAGGCACTTTGCGAATAAACAAAACGAAAATAGATAGTCTTGTGGGATTAGAAGGTAGCGCAAGCGGTTCTTTTTCTCCAGATACTACAATAAATGTTTCTGCCAATCCAAGTCACACTTTTAGCAAATTTGGTAGCGTTGTTGGGGGAAGTTACGGGGTGGAGATTAACGGAGTATGTTATTCCGAAACTTACAAAATAAGTGTGGACGATGTATATTTGAGTAGTATATTTATGCGAGTAGTTGTAATAGATAAGGACGGAGTTATGCGTTCGCCGAGAAGTTTTGAGTACAAAGACGGCAAACTAACTGTAGAAACGACCGTTCCTGGCACGATTATTGTTTATAACGATTATTTGCCCATAGCAGTTATTGGTCTAACTGCGATTATAATCGCGTTGGGTGTGCTAGCCTTTTTGGTAAAAGATAGACGGCAAGCAAAATTCGCACGAGATTTGGCGCAGGCTACAATGGAAGAAGCCGACTACTTCAGAGATAATGAATAAATTTGTTTGATATTGAATAGCTATCTAAAAAAATTCCACCACGATAAGATGATATTTATTGAACCACCTAAGATTGCTTTGGCTGTCTCCAAGTCCCCTGCTGACCAGCATTTTACTGTCATTTTTTTGATACATTCCGCTAGTATATTTGGGGAAAAGCCCTTGATTTGGGGCATACAGACCCCTATTAAACAACCTAATTT
>CAYJBW010000028.1:0-17175 GCA_964368255.1 uncultured Christensenella sp. | reverse complement strand
CAAGGCAAACAATCTTAATGGCGCGGATATTGCCGTTGAGGGGGCAAGCAACTATCTTGGGCTAAATTCTGCAGAAGGTTTTGTGTCCACATACTTTGAAACGCTAGTTCTTATTCTTAGTATATATGGCATAGTAATGGCGGCAGGAATATTTGCTGACGAGTACAAAAACGGCACCATAAAATTATTGATGATGCGCCCAATCACAAGGAATCAGTTAACTTTAGCCAAACTTTTGGCTACCTATTCTGTGGTTTTGGGTTATTTGGGAATAATGAGTCTAATTGCTTATGCGTATGGAGCAATAGCCTTTAAGAACATATCTAGCGCCCCCGTTTTAATGGTGTTCAATGGTAAGCATATTTTGGAAAGTACCGCAGGGGGAGTGTTAATGATAAGAATGATTCTTACGGGAATTAAGTTACTTTCTATACTAACGGCAAGTTTTACTATAGGCACTTTGCTAAGGAAAAAGACGGTAGCAATCATAGCGTCATTTATAATTATGCTAGGTATTATTTCTATGATATTTACCGCATTCAAATTACAAATACTTACCTTTAGCGCAAACTATAATTTGGGGATGTACTTTGGCTACGCTGGCAATACTATGCGATTTGGCAACTTTTATCTCTCTTTAGGAATATTGGTATTTTACTTAGCGGCGATGCTCGTATCAACTTTCGTAGTTGTTAAGAAAAGGGACATAGCGTAATATGACGGCAAATAGGCGAGCAATACTGTTTGTGGCGCGCAGTGGCATAATAGGTGGCTTATATGCCGTACTAACCATTGTGCTTGCGCCCATTTCTTATGGACCTGTGCAATGTCGAATAAGCGAAGTTATGACGCTTTTTCCACTGTTTTTTGTGGAAGCAATTCCTGGACTAGTCATTGGCTGTCTTATAGCCAACATCTTTACAGGGTGGTGGGTAGATATGGTTTTTGGTACGCTAGCATCCTTACTTGCCGCAGTAGCAACCTATTTATGCGGAAGGCTAATAAAAAACAAAATAGCTCCCTTTATTGGCGGAATTTTTCCAGTTATGATAAATGCAATAGTTTTGCCACTAATGTGGTTGCTGTTTACATCAGAAACAGGGTATTGGTTCAATTTTGCTACCGTACTTGCTGGTCAGATTGTTGCGGTGTATATCTTAGGGTTGCCCATATACTTTGCTCTCAAGAAGGCAAAAGTTGATACACTAGGAACAATATAATATCATTAAACAAAAAAACACCCCGATAAAGTGGGGTGTTTTTGCATTGTAAAAAAAATGTTTCTAGGCTTCTTCTTCGGTTTGGTCTTCGCTTGCAAGTGTCTCTGTGGCAAGTGCGCCCGAAAGAGAGCTATCAAGAGATAAACCATTATTATCATTAGCCATATATTCTGTTATCTCTTTTTTGTCTATTTTTAGTCGAGAATAAATGATTATACCAGCGAAAACGGCAACAGTTACACCAATACAAAGTATAAGACCAAGTTTGCTGGATGTGTAATCTGATTGGAAGTGCTGACCAGAAACAAAGCCTATGGTAACAAGCAGAGAGTTAGCAACAAGCTGTGTAAGAGATTGGCTCACCTTGTAAGCAAATGTCATCATCCCTGCGTAAGTGCCAGTTTGTTCTCCGCCTCCATCGTGTTTTTTCTTAACCACCACATCACCGATTAGCGCAAGTGGCATGGAATAAAGCACTCCTGTGCCAAGACCTGATAGCATAAGAGCGGGCATAAGAGCAACTATTCCCCAACTAGACTGAGCAATAAGGTTGTTAATTGGCGACCTTAGCGCCCAACAAATAAATAGCAGGATACAGCCAACTAAGCTTATAGATAGTCCCATTAGCATAGACTTTCTTTTGTCGAGCTTTTTAGCAAGAAGTGGCCACAGTGGTTGTCCAAGGATAGTCATACCAAGCAAAGAACCCATAAGAATGTACATCTGAGTTGTAGCCATTTCGAAAGTGAAAGAAAAGACATGGAAGCCAAGCGCAATAATTAGCGTTGCGCTTATCATAGATATGGCATAACCAAAAATTATACTGCGCATATTGCCGTCTTTTAGCACCCCGAAAAAGTCTTTTAGTACCATTTTCAGCGTTGGGCGCTCTTTTGCTTTTTCTTCAGATTGCCTAGCTTGAACAATTTTTATATCGGGGAAGGTCATAATCATCAGGAAAGCAGAAGTAACCACACAAATGCCAAGTGCCACCCAAGAAAAGTCTATATAGCCTTGCGCAACGAACTGTCCCTTTACTAGCTGACCAAGTTCGTTAACATAAGCATGTTTGTTTTGGAAAGAACCCATAATAATTACTGGCAAAAGCATACCTATTATGTAGAACACAGAGCGCACCGCTTGAATGGTAGTTCTTTCGTTGTAGTCCGTGCTAACTTCCACAGAGAAGGCTCCAATAGGGGTGTAGTATAGTGTGTTGAAAGTACGAAGCACAGTTAGTCCTACCGCGAACCATATAAAAAAGATAATTTGCGTAGTGTTTGAGTCTTTGCCGTACTTTGCCCAAATAATTTCGTAGGGTATATTCCAAATAAAAACTGATGTTAACATCATACCGATTAGTCCAATCAAAATAAACAAATGGCGCTTGCCAAAAATTTTGTTCTTGAAGTTGTCAGACCAATAACCGACAATAGGGTCGCTGATAGCGTCAATAATAACGCCAATAGCAATAGCTATGCCCATTAGAGTTGCTCTTGCGTTAAGCGCAAGTTCTGCAAAGGATGCAATGTAAGTGGCTGCGGTACAAGAGATTAAGCTATAGCCTAAGTCACCTAAGCCGAGTGCAATCATGTGAGAATTCTTTACAAAGGGTTTGCTGAGATCTCTTTGGGACCTTTTCTTAAAGGAAATTCCTTTGATAACAATTTTTTTCATTTCTCTGTCCTTCAGGTTGTTTTTTGTAGCCAAAAAAACGGCTTACTAGTGTATTATACCATAGCTAATTTAGTAAAACAAGGGCATAATAAAGGCTTAATTTGTAGAGAAAAAGGCTATTTAACTGCAGATAGGGCTTGACTATTGCCGGTTTTTTTGCGTATACTTAATAAAAAGAACAAAAATAACTGTTTAATGCAAAAAAAGGAAGAAAATATGAACAATTTTATTTATGATGTACCCACCAAAATATACTTCGGAACCAACCAACTAGTAAGTTTAGGTAAGGAACTAGCGAAATTCGGCAAGAAAGTGTTGCTTGTATATGGTGGTGGCAACATAAAAAGAAGCGGTTTGTATCAAAAAGTAGTTAACGAGATAGAAAGAGCAGGGTTAGAACTTTTTGAACTGAGCGGAATTGAACCCAACCCCAGACATACAACGGTTAATAAGGGAGCGGAAATTTGCAAAAAAGAAAAAATTGATGTGCTACTTGCCGTTGGTGGCGGTTCTGTTATTGACTGCACCAAAGTAATAGGAGCCACTGCGTTTTATGATGGTGACTGTTGGGACCTTGTGACAAATAAAGTGCAAAGCAAAGGTTGTTTGCCCATAATTACCGTGCTTACGCTTGCTGCAACTGGCACAGAAATGAACTTTAACGCGGTAATATCCAATATGGATACAAACGATAAAATAGGAATGAAATTCCCTCCAATGCGCCCTAAAGTATCTTTTCTTGACCCGTCAAGCACATTTACTGTGGACAAATACCAAACAGCATGTGGCGGAGCAGACATACTTTCTCATATATTTGAGAACTACTTCAACATAAAAGAAGGTTCTTATATGACGGACACTATTATGGAAGGTCTAATGAGAACCGTACTAAAATATGTGCCTATCGCTCTTAAACAGCCCGATAATTATGAAGCTAGGGCAAATATAATGTGGACATCATCGTGGGCGCTGAATGGCTTTATTTGTGGCGGAAACAAACAACTTTGGTCCTGTCATGCTATAGAACACCAACTATCTGCTTACTACGACATTACGCACGGACTGGGGCTTGCCATAATAACACCGCGTTGGATGAAATATGTGCTTGATGATAAAAATGTAAGCAAGTTCTACCAGTTCGGTGTCAATGTATTTGATATTGACAAGAATTTGCCCCCAACAAAAGTGGCGGAAATGGCAATAAATAAGCTAAGCGACTTTTTTTATAAAGAGTGCAATTTGCCAAGTACGCTAACAGAAATTGGCATAGGAAAGGAAAAAATAGCAATAATGGCGAACAAAGCGGCAGAACTGGGCAATTTGCAACACACCTTTAAGCCACTAAATGGATTAGATGTAGAAAATATCCTAAGCAACTGCCTATAAGGTTGGTTAAAGGCTTTCTAACACGCTTTTTAGTATATTTAAGCCTTCTTCCAAAACGACATAATCGATATCAAGGGCAGGGAGCAGCCTAATTTTTTGTTTGGCAGAAAGGACGATAAGTCCTTTTTCTTTGCACTGTTCAATGACAGTTCTTGCTTCGCCGTTTATCTCTATGCCAAGCATAAGTCCTTTTCCACTAATGGATAGTACATTTTTGGTGGAAAGTAATTTTTCTTTTATATACTCAGATTTTTCTTTGACAGACAAAAGCAAATCTTCGGTAATACTGTTTACCACGAAAAGCGCGCCAGCGCAACATATAGGATTACCACCAAATGTGGAACCGTGGTCGCCGAAGCTTAAGGTGCATTCCACCTTTTCGCCAAGGAGCGTTGCCCCAATGGGAAGACCACCGCCAAGCCCTTTAGCGGTAGTAACTATATCGGGCAGAATATTATAACCTTGATACATATAAAAATCCCCCGTTCTGCCGTTGCCCGTTTGCACTTCGTCAATAATTAGCAAAATGTCTTTTTCCGCGCAAAGTGCGGATATTTTTTGCACATAATCTTTGTCTAGCACAAAAATACCGCCTTCACCTTGAATAAGTTCTAGCATAATGGCGCAAGTTTGGTCATTAACCTTATCTAGTAAGTCACCATAATCATTGGCGCAAGCGTAGCTAAAGCCTTCCAAAAAGGGGTCAAAGTATGTGTGGAAGTTGTCCTGACCTGTGGCAGAGATTGTTGCCATTGTGCGCCCGTGAAAGCTGTTTTTTAATGTGATAATATTGTGGCGGTCTTTGCCGTACTTTTGGAAGCTGTACTTTCTTGCTAGCTTAATGGCGCATTCGTTGGCTTCTGCGCCAGAATTGCTAAAAAATACCTTTTTCATACCGCTTTTTTGACAAAGAAGCTCGGCAAGCAAAACACTTGGCTCATTATAATAAAGATTGGATGTATGGGAGAGTAAGCGCGCTTGCTGTGCCACCGCTTCCGCCCACTTTTTGTTAACACCAAAGGAATTAACCGCTATGCCACTGCCAAAATCAATGTAGCGTTTGCCATTTGTGTCAAAAAGAATACTTCCTTCACCCGAAGTAAAAACCACATCTAGCCTTTTGTAAGTTTGCGCTAAAAATGAGTGTTCTTTTGTTATTATATCCATAATTATATAAACATCGTACCGATGCCCTCGTCACTTAGTACTTCTATCAAAATAGAATGGGGAACTCTGCCGTCAATAATAAAGACCTTACCAACACCACGCCTAATTGCTTCAATACAGCAATTAACTTTGGGTATCATTCCGCCAGAAATTATGCCTTCTTTAATAAGCTGTGGTGCTTCACTAACATTTATTGTGGTAATAAGACTGCTTTCGTCACTTTGTTCTCTTAGTATGCCCGTGACATCTGTCATAGAAATAAGGCTGTGCGCCTTTAGTTCTCCCGCTATACGCGCAGAAACTGTGTCGGCATTTATGTTATAAACATTGCCGTCATTGTCATAGCCAATGGTAGAAATAACTGGTATATAGCCTTGAGCTATTATGTCAGCGACAGGGGCAATATTAACTTTGGTGATACTACCTACAAAGCCTAAAGAATCGTTAAGTGGCTCCGCTTCAATCATATGCCCGTCAAGACCGCAAAGACCTATAGCCTTGCCACCAACGCTACCAATTAGATTGACAAGATTTTTATTAACTTTGCCAGCAAGTACCATTTGCACCACTTCCGCAGTTTCTTTGTCAGTATGGCGCAAACCGTCCACAAAAGTGGATTTTTTGCCAATTTTGTCTAACATTTCGTTAATTTCTGGACCACCGCCATGCACTAGCACAACCTTTATACCTATTTGCCAGAGCAAAACAATGTCTTTCATAACGGTCTTTTTAAGCTCTTCATTAAGCATTGCGTTTCCGCCGTACTTAACCACAATGATTTGATTCTTATATTTTTGGATATAAGGAAGAGCCTGAGTCAAAACTTCTGCTTTTTCTATATTTGATATTTTCATATTTGCTCCTTATGTGCGGTAATCTCCGTTTATTTTTACATAGTCGTATGTTAGGTCACAACCCCAAGCAGTTGCGTTAAAGTTGCCGTCATTTAGGTTGATTTTTATTATTATCTCATTTTCTTTTAATACCGTTTTTGCCATTTCTTCGCTAAAATCTAGACCTTTGCCCTTTTTACATACATCTATTTCTCCGCCATTTGAAGCAAAAGAAACATTGATTTTGTCCACATCAACATCTGCTTTGCTGTAGCCAATAGCGCAAAGAATTCTACCCCAATTCGCATCCGCGCCGAACATAGCGGTCTTTAGCAGGGAAGAAGTAATTACGGACTTTGCAACAATTTTTGCGCAATTTGTATTTTTAGCGTTGGTAACTACACATTCTAGCATCTTTGTGGCGCCTTCTCCGTCCTTTGCCATAAGTTTTGTAAGAGTAACTGTAACTAACTTTAATGCCTTGCAGAAAGTAAAATAATCATCATTTTCTTTGTCAATAATGTCGTTACTTGCTTGTCCGCTAGCAAGAATGGACACCATGTCATTGGTGGATGTGTCGCCGTCTACACTTAACATATTAAAGGAGTCAGCTACATCACTAAGCAACGCTTTCTTTAGCATTTTTGCGGATATACTAACATCGGTAGTAAGGAAGGCAAGCATTGTAGCCATATTTGGGTGTATCATACCAGAGCCTTTGGATATGCCCCCAATAGTGCAAGTTTTGTTACCCAAACTAAAAGTTACAGCAACTTCTTTAGCAAAGGTATCTGTAGTCATTATTGCTTCGTTGGCATTGTGGCTATGGTTTCCTAAATCGCGTATAAGTTCGTCAAGTCCCTGTTTTATTGGCTCAATAGAAAGCGGTTGACCAATAACACCTGTGGATGCAACAATAACTTGCTTGCTGTCAATACCTAACTTTTGCGATAATAGCTTGCACATTTCGTTAGCTATTTCTATACCGTTTGAGTTGCAAGTATTTGCGTTGCCACTGTTGCAAATTATTGCTCTTGCCTTGCCAGTTGTATCAATATTGTTTTGAGTGACAATTATTGGCGCGCCCTTTACTAGATTGGTAGTATAAACACTTGCCGCGTTACACTCAACAGTACCAAGAATGAGTGCCAAGTCTCTTTTTAGCTTGTTTTTGCGGATACCACAATGTATACCGCTTGCGACAAAGCCTTTGGCGGCGCATACACCACCTTCAATAAATTTCATTTTTCCTCCTGTTCTTTTCCGCATGTTAATTTTTTATATCAAACCTGTTGTTTCCTCCATACCTAGCATAATGTTCATACATTGCATAGCTGCGCCAGACGCGCCTTTGCCGAGATTATCAAATAAAGAAGAAAGAAGTATTCTTTCGTCATTGCCCCCAACAAATATTTTCATAATGTTACTATTTGCTAAGTAATTAGCAGGCAAAGTGTCGGCTATACTTTCTGTTATTACCTTAACGAAGTTTTGTCCCTTGTAGTAATCCATATAAAAACTTTTTATACTCTCCACAGTGTGCTTGCCGTTTAGCAAATGCCCAAAAAGTGGCACAGTTACTTCCATACCGCTATAAAAGGCGCCAACAATGGGGCTAAACAGGGGCGGAAATGCCAGTGACGGAATGTATTGCATTTCTTTGAGATGCTTATGTTGTTGTTTGAGTGCATATTGCGTAGGGCTTATGTTTGCTCCGTTTACTTCATAATCTGCAATCATTTTTTTACCGCCACCGCTGTAGCCAGTAAGTGAATGACAACAAATAGGATAATCCTTTGGCAAAATGCCCTGTTTAACAAGGGGGTAAACTAGGGCCAGGAAGCCACTAGCGTGACAACCAGGCACAGCTACTCTCTTGCTAGTTGTAAGCTCTTTCCGAATGCTTGTGTCAAGTTCTGGGAAGCCGTATGTCCAGCCCTTTTCCGTTCTGTGCGCGGTGGATGCGTCAATAATCTTTACATCTTTGCTAGCAAAAGTCATAGTTTCTTTAGCAGCCTCATCTGGCAAACAAAGAAAGGTAATGTCCGACTCATTTATAAGGCCCATACGCGTAGCTTTGTCCTTTCTTAGCGCGCTATCGATAGAAAGCACAACAATATCTTTGCGCGCGTTAAGATGCTGAAAAATCTTCAAACCGGTCGTTCCTTCGCTACCGTCAACAAAAACTTTAACCATAATAGCTCCCCCTTAAAGCAAAACAGATATGCAATATTT
Source organism: uncultured Christensenella sp. (assembly GCA_964368255.1). GTDB lineage: Bacteria > Bacillota > Clostridia > Christensenellales > DTU072 > CAG-1782. Next base: position 8,657 of record CAYJBW010000028.1, on the reverse strand, counting down.
ACCTTTAGACCAATTATACACCCATCTTGCATAAAGTCAACTAAAATTTAATAATTTTTTGCCTATCGTGAATAATTTTATATATTTATGCATAATTACGGTTTTATATGCATAAAAACAAACAAGGAATGGACGGACAAATTATATTTTTGCAAATCCTATAAAAATCGTTTGTGTAGTTTGGAAAAAAGATTTATAATGATTATAGACTTAAGCAAGGGGGAATCTTGCTGTGCTCGAAACAGTATTGAAAGATATAAAATGGAACATCCTAAGGTTGTAGCAAATACAAACCGATGGATGTTTTTTTTTATAAATAGAGAAGGTATAGTTTGGGAAAAAGTGTAAAAAAAATAGTTTCTTTTTTAGCGCTAATAATACTTTTTGGCAGTCTTTTTTTGACGGCATGTGACCGCACAGAAAAAGAAATTCTTATAGTATCTAGGGAACTTGGCAGTGGAACGCGGGAAGCTTTTGATAATTTAATAAACGGAAGTGGTGGCAACCTTGCCTTCACCGCGAATGGAGTGGCAAGAGACGGTGTACATCGTAGCGCGATTATTCAGAATTCTACTGGCAATGTAATGACTAAGGTTGCTAGCGTCAAGAGTTCGATTGGTTATATTTCATTAGGTTCACTAAATGGTTCTATCAAAGCAATTATGGTAGGGGAAGTAAAACCCACCCCAGAAAATGTGCTATCAGGCACATACAAACTGCAACGCCCCTTTGTTATTATGACAAGCAAAGTACCGAAAAGTTATGCTGTTACGGATTTTATTAGCTACCTAAAAAGCGCGCAAGCGCAAATAATTGTGGCAGATAATAAATTTGTAGTTCAAGAGTCAAGTTTTGATTACGCCCCCCCAACGCAAATAATAAATGGCAAAGTAGTAATAAAAGGTTCTAGCTCGGTAGACCCCTTAATGGACAATCTAATTAAAGATTATAGGGCAAAGGGCGGAGAAAAGGTAGCTAATGTCGAGTTTGCCAAAGACGCCCAAGGCTCCAGCCAAGGAGTAAGCTCAGCCAAAGGCGACAGCACAGGAAGTGTAATAGGTATGTCAAGTAGCGCGGTAAAAGAAGCGGATGCGCCCAATCTTGAATACTTCACGCTAGCCCTTGATGCTGTGGTAATTATTGTGAACAAAGCAAACAGTATAGAAAATTTAGATATAGCACAACTTTATGACATATATACGGGCAAAACAAGGAAGTACTCAGCATTAGGATAAAATGAAAATAAAGATAAAAGAGAATTTTACAAAAGCATTATTTATGGCGGCGGCAATAATATCAATAATTGCAGTGCTTGCTATTTTTGCTTTTTTATTCTTAAAAGGTGTACCTGCCTTTTCTAAAATAGGATTTTTTAAGTTCATATTCGGCAGCACATGGAACAGCAACTCAAATGACACCTTCACTAGTCCCTTAGTGGGTGGCTACGGAATACTTTCTATGATAATGGGCAGTATTTTTGCAACGGTAGGCGCGCTTATCGTGGGCGGAACCACAGGCTACTTCACAGCAATATTTCTAGCTAAATTCTGCCCCAAAAGACTAAAAAAAGTGTTGACATCTTTAGTAAATCTACTTGCTGGCATACCGTCGGTGGTGTACGGCTTCTTTGGATTAAAAATTTTACTACCACTTCTTGGCACCTTTTCTCCAACTGGAGACGGAAGTGGGCTACTATCAGTGTCAATAATACTAGGCATAATGATACTACCAACAATTGTTGCTCTAAGTAAAACGAGTATAGAATCTGTCCCAAATAGCTACTATGAAGGGGCGCGCGCTATAGGCAACAGCCACGAACAGGCAGTTTTTCGCGCCGTTGTTCCTGCTGCAAAGTCCGGCATAACGGCGAGTTTTGTACTGGGAATAGGTAGGGCAGTAGGAGAAACAATGGCGGTAGTTATGGTGGCAGGCAACAGTGTAACTGTACCAAGTAGCTTGTTTGGCTCCTTTAGAACAATGACCGCTAATGTGGTATTAGAGATGGGCTACGCGGGGGAAGTGCAAATGTCAGCGCTTATTGCTACTGGCGTTGTTTTATTAGCTCTTATTGTAGTAATTAACCTGCTTTTTAATCTTATTCTAAACAAAAGTGGCAAAAGAGAAGCAAAAAGTTGCAATTTATTTGGCTTTTTGTCGCCATTAGCAGAAAAATTGCAAAAAATAAAGGTAGAAAAAGTCGGCAAAGTATTTTCTATGGTAACAACATTTTTTGCAGTAAGTTCACTAATAACGGTAATAGTTTTTGTACTGGTTAATGGTTTGCCACATTTAAGTTGGAGTTTTCTTACATCGGACTTTGAATATGGGGGAGCGGTTACTATTTTCCCCTCTATTGTAGCAACGCTAATGCTAATATTTGTCTGTATAATAATAGCAATTCCGCTAGGAATAATGACTGCAATATATCTTAATGAATATACCAAACGGGGCAGTAAAATGGTCAAACTTGTAAGAAGCGCGGTCGAAACGCTTGCAGGTATACCGTCCATTGTATATGGACTCTTTGGTATGATATTCTTTTCTAACTTTCTTGGACTTGGTACAAGCATAATAGCGGGGGCTTTTACGGTAAGTATTATGATATTGCCCGTTGTTGTGCGTTCTACGGAAGAAAGTTTGGTGGCTGTGCCTGACAGCTTTCGGGAAGGCAGTCTTGCCCTTGGAGCAGGCAAGTTAAGGACAATATTTAAGGTGGTACTTCCTTCTGCGCTCCCAGGCATACTCTCTGCCGTCATACTCTCTATAGGTAGAGTTGTGTCAGAAAGCGCGCCGCTTGTTTTTACCATGGGCGCAAGCTTAAAGCCACTTCCAACTAACGGGTTTTTGGGCAGTGGGACTACTCTTGCGGTAGCATTATATAAGCTGGCAGGAGAAGGACTACACATAAACGAAGCATACGCAACGGCATGCGTGCTTATTGTTATGGTGCTTTCGTTGAATTTGCTTTCTAGTTTTACAGTAAAGTGTTTGCAAAAGAGGATGAAATGATAACAGTAAAAAACGGTAATTTGTGGTATGGTGAGTTCCAAGCACTAAAAAACATTAACATTGAGATTGAAAAAAACGAAGTGACAGCTTTTATTGGTCCGTCAGGCTGTGGCAAGTCCACACTTCTCAAATGCTTTAACAGAATGAACGACCTAGTGGAAGGTTGCAAGGTGGAAGGAGATTTTGTTGTTGCAGGACAGAATATTTATGATAAAATAGATGTGAACAGCTTGCGCAAAAACATAGGAATGGTTTTTCAAAAGCCTAATCCCTTCCGTATGAGCATATATAATAATGTAGCCTATGGTCCAAGGTCGGCAGGGATACGCAAGAAAAGCACCCTTGACGAAATTGTAGAGAAGTCACTTAGGCAAGCTGCCATGTGGGAAGAAGTTAAGGATAGGCTAAATAAGTCCGCATTAGGCATAAGCGGTGGACAGCAACAAAGATTATGTATAGCACGGGCTTTAGCTGTATCCCCGCAAGTAATACTAATGGACGAACCGACAAGCGCACTTGACCCAATTTCTACAGGTAAGATAGAAGACTTAATTTTGGAACTTAAAGAAAATCTTACAATAGTAATAGTTACCCACAATATGCAACAGGCAACAAGAATAAGTGACAAAACAGCATTTTTTCTTTTGGGAGAAATCATTGAATACAACAAAACGGAAGAATTATTTGGCTTTCCAGCGGACAAAAGGACAGAAAACTACATTACAGGGCGATTTGGCTAAAACAGGATTAGCAAAAAAAGGAGACAACATGAGCTTAAGGAATAGATACGAACAACGCCTAAAGGGACTGGAACTTGCACTAGTTACTATGTGTAGAGAAGTAGAAAACTCTATCGAACTTGCCATGGAAGCGTTAGTAAACAAAGATAAAGAGCTAGCCACAAAGGTGTATGAGAACGACAATACCATAGACAATATGGAGCATGATATTGAGCAAGATTGCCTAAAAATGTTGCTTCTTGAGCATCCCGTTGCAGGTGATTTCAAAGAAGTGTCAGCGATACTAAAAATGATTACCGACTTAGAAAGAATTGGGGATCAAGCCGCGGACATTTGCCACCTAGTTATTAGTTTTGGCGAAGATAATTATATAAAAAAAGTGCAACATATTCCTTTAATGGGCAAAATTGTTGTGGGTATGGTAAAAGATAGTATACATGCTTATGTATCTAAGGATGCTGGGAAACTTGCAGAAATAAAGGCGCGCGATGACGAAGTTGATGACCTTTTTGAAACAATCAAGACCGAACTAATACAGTGCATAAAAAGAGACGCCAACAACGCTGACCAAGCCATTCTTTTTATGATGATAGCCAAGTATTTAGAAAGGATAGGCGACCATGCTACCAATATTTGCGAATGGACGGAATACTGCCTAGGCGGTGAGCGCAAAAAGAGAAAGCAAAAATAAACACAAAAATGAGTTTTTAGTGTAAAAAACTGTAAACAACTACAAAGCAATTTTTTGAGAAACCATTTTATTTTTAGGACGATTTTGTCGTAAGATAGGCAGTATGTATAGAACATGCCTAATTTATGGCATGCAAAAAATATTCACCTTGCACTTATGCACAAATTATTATAGAATATATAATATTAGTAATTATAATAGGAAGGTGTTTTATGGCAACTAAAAGAATTAAAAAAGTAGTACCTATAGTGTTGATAGCAATTTTGCTAGTGGGCGCACTAACAATCTCTTTAGTTTCCTTCATACCGTCCGTTTCAGAAATAACTGTACTGGCATACGATAACATAAGGCAAGAAGATTTTTCCATAGAAAATGCCGTTGTGCTGTTCAAATATAAAGACGGCAGGGAAAAAACCACCAAAATTACCGCAGATATGCTTTCTGGAGAAGACTTAGCCAAACTCTCTACTTCTGGCAAGCATACAGTTACAATAAATTATGCCAAAAACAAGAGCATACTAGCGGAAATAAATCTGCTAAAAAGTACATCGAGAAATGCCGTGTTTGATAAAATCTTACAAGGCTTACAAACAACAGCGGTTTACAACAACATAAACGGAGAGTTTGCCTTTTCTGCTTTCTATCAAAAGGAAGGGGAGCAAAGGAGAGAGTATACACTGTCACTAAAGTTCACGCTAGATGTTGATAAGAATGGCGGAGCGGAAAACTATTTGGGCGTAGAAATAACGGAAGATAGCAAGGTGCTACTTGGTATTTATTACAAAGACAGCGTGGAAAATCGCCCAGATTTTTATTTGAAATCCGATGGTCCCTTTGTCCAGCTAATGGACAAGACGGAAAAGAAGTTAAAAAGCGTTTCTGCTGACGAATATTTCGGCGTGGCAAGTGTTCCTGCCGAAGATGAGTTTTGGACGCTAGATGGTATCATAGATAAAGTGCTTACGCTTACTGGTAATCCGGTAGATAAGGGTATGGTGGAGCTAGTTATGAGCTTGCTTTTGCCCAATGGAGCAATATCTACAGACGGAAAGGTGGCAACAATTGACTTAAATTTTAACAACATAGTGCAGTGGATACCCCTTGCTGCTCTTACTGGCGGAACAGAGCAAATTGCAAATAACTTTCTAGATTCCATTGCCGCAGGTTTTACACTAGATGATGCGCTATCTAGCGGAATTCCCAAGCCCCCACTTATGCGATTAAAAGCTTTTTTTGACGATAATGGCTCATTGTTATCATTAAATTTGGTAGATACCAAAGACAACAAGGTTGTTGATAATGCGCTAAGCATTAGCATTGAAAACAAAATTGATGCGGCTTTCCACATAAAAAGTTTTTCCATAAAAGCTGACGATACTTCCTTTTCTCTACCCACAGATAAGGGCATAGAAAACTGGGAAGAGAGTGATGTTTCCTTTGAAAGGTGGGTGCTTCACCAATACAACCGCATGATGGGGCAGGGGCAAAGTAGCCCCAACCTTAGCGGAGTAATATCTTGGCTTAACATAGATTATGTCGGGGAAGGGAGCGTGTATAATATGCTAGATGTGTATCGCCCAACAGACACCGAAGCAAAGCTCCCCGTAATTATAAATATTCATGGTGGCGGATGGACGGCAGGTAGTAAAGAAGGAGTTTTTCGATATTCTCAGTACCTAGCAAAGCAAGGTTTTGCTGTGGTAAATATAAATTATCACCTTTTGCCACACGGTGTAATGCCCAAGCCCATACAAGATATCTTTGCGGTATTTAACTTCGTTATGGATGAAGGCAACGCAAGTAAGTACGGCTTTGATATCGACAACATATTCTTAACGGGAGATTCTGCCGGTGGACATTATGTAATGCTAGCACTCTCCGTTTTGCTTGATGAAGAGCTGTCTACAGCATTCGGAGTGGAAAGCGACATAGTAATAAATGCGGCGAATGTAAATAGTACAGGTTTTACCTTTACCGAAGTATTAAAGATACCGCTACCCTTTGCCCATTTTTATGTCAATCAATTCTTCTCAGACGACCTACCTTATACAGCGTATAGGGATGATCCAAGATACCAAGTAATGGCTAACGCTCTAAATTTGGAGAATAACAAACTAGAAAGATTTCCGCCTATGTTCGTTTCTTCTGCCTATGGAGATAACTTCAGCGTACATTCCGACAGACTAGTAAAGGTTCTTAAAGAAAAGGAAGTTGAGTATATTTATGATTTCCGCGAAAGGGGTGACCAAGACAACCCACAGAACTATTTCTTAGGCCACGACTTCAATGTAGGCGCCCCCGACTGGCAAGTCAGCAAGGCAGTAAACAATGCAATAAGCGACTTCTTCAAGAGCCACCTTAAATAGCAAAAAATAACGAAACACCATTACTAAATATTTATAAAATAACCGCAAAAAGCGGTGGGCATTTCTCTATTTGGCGGAAACAGGCAAAATCCGATTCGCAATGCCACAATTTTCGTTGTGTCACTTCGTTAGGCGCAAGCTTGCTTGATACTTCAGTAGATATCTGTATCGAGTCAAAACGGAAAGCAGTTTAGGCTTTCCTTAAATTTGCCCGTTCGAATTCCACATAAGTCAAATAGGCAAAGTAGAGTAGACAATAGCTATAAGACTATCATCGAGCAAAGTACCCTAAAGCCCTAAGGCGCACCCACAAGTGAGATGGTTTTGTAAAAGTGGAATTACTTTATTAACTTTTATAACCAGAATAACCAAACAAGCCCGTAGCCACTTAGGACTGCGACGAGAGTAAAAGGTACGCCTATTTTCATAAACTGACCTGTAGTAACCTCGTAGCCATTTTTTCTCAGTATTCCAATAGCAGTAATATTTGCGCTAGCACCGATAGGCGTCATATTGCCGCCGAGAGTCGCGCCAATCAGCAGACCGAAATAAAAAATGTAGGGAGGCATGCCAAGACCCGAAGCAAGCATTGTTACGACGGGTAGCATAGTCATTACATACGGGATATTGTCGACAAAGGCAGATATTAACACAGACGCAAAGACGATTACAGTATAAATCAAAAATGGATTACCGTTGCCTACCTTAGAGATAATTTCTGCGAGCTTGGTAATTATTCCCGCCTCGTTCAAACCCTGAATGATTATGAACAAGCTAAACAGTAGCAGTAGGGTGGGATAATCGATACCTTTTAATGTTTCTTTAGCGATGGCGGATTTTTTATTGCGAATGCTTTCGTATATTACTCCGACAATGGCTAGACCGCAACAAATGATACCATTGGTGTAATCGGGCTTTTCAAAGAAAGATACGACTATCAATAGCACTATCATAAGAAGCATAAGTAAGGTGGGGACATAATCGGTTACCTTAGTGACTTCCGCAACGACAAGTTTCTGTTTTTCTTTTCTAAATATAATAAACAGCACCATTGTAGCTATAATCGCGCCGATTTCCACTGCCCAAAAGATACCCGCCCGTCCTTTGCCGTTTACATTCATATAGAAGAAATCGACGAAGGACATATTCGCCTCTTGACCGAGAAGAATGGAAGTTGTATCCCCAACAAGAGTTGCCGCGCCCTGCAAATTAGAGGAAACGGCTATTGCTACAAGTGGCAGTATAGGATTGATATCCTGCTTTTTGCATACAGCGAGAGCTACCGGCGCGACCATAAGCACTGTCGCTACATTGTCTACGAAAGCGGAAATAATTCCTGCAAAAAACGATAGCATTATGATTGCCCACATGGCGTTAGGCGCCTTGGAAATCAAAATATCCGCCATTTTTTGGGGCATCTTGGATTCTGTAAATAATACAACAAGTCCCATCGTGCCTGCTATCATTAGCAGTACATTCAAGCCACTTCCTCCTACCGCCACAAGAAAAATTGTTTTTATGCCCATTCTAAGCAAAATAGAGAAAACAATCGCACAAGCCAAAGCTATATATGTACGTAGCTTTGGAAAAACCAATAGCAAAATGTATGTAATAATAAAAACTACCAGAACAGCGATAGAAATTGCACTCATAAAATATCCTCGTATAAAAGCTGTAATATTGATAGACTCCACAACACACGATAGTTCAATAGTTATTATATAGCGCAAAAGCCACAATGTAAACCTTTTTTTATTTTGCTTCCTTGGCGTTAATCTCCGCTAAAACGGCGCAAGCATAGCTTGCATGCAACTTGGGTTGCTTTTCACGCCATAGGCAAAGCGTAAAGCC
>CAYJBW010000027.1:0-17264 GCA_964368255.1 uncultured Christensenella sp. | reverse complement strand
CTATCGTATTTATGACGAAAACAATATGGCGGCAGCCGACCTTATTTGCTTAATTGACGAAACTTTCGATACAAGCGAGCCGCTTACCATATTCCACCCTCAAGAGACTTGGAAAAAAACCACTTTTACATCCTACACAATGCGCAATATGATGATTGATATATATGTTGACGGCAAGCAGGTATATTTTAGCCCGACTTTGCAAGAAATCGCCAAATATTCTGCCAAAATGCAAGCAGAACTTTGGGAAGAATATCGCCGTTTGCTTAATCCGCATACCTACAAAGTGGACTTAAGTCAAAACCTTTACGATCTAAAGCAAGAACTTACTATCAAAAATTTTAAGAAATAACTATCGAAAATATATTTTTGAGCTGATAAAATGTAGCACGCTTTGCGGAAAAATTTTGGAACATAGTACAAAAAACTTGTTGCTTAATCCGCTTGCGAAAGTGTGCGCCACTCTAGGTTTGGCGCATTCTTTATATATAGTGCTAGCGACTGCTTGTGGACTTTCTCCCGTTTGCTCTATCTTCGCTAAGTTTTTTACCGCACGGCTTTGTTGCAAAGAATAATCACCTATGTCTTTGTTGTCGTAAACCTTTCTTTTGTAAGTAAATTTTGTTTTAGTTCCGCCTGGCATTATGCTTATTACTTTGACACCCCTTGACATTAGCTCTAATGAAAGAGAATTTATTAGCATATTTACCGCCGCTTTGGATGAGCAATAATAGCTATCATAAGCTATGGGAAGCATTCCAGCAGTACTACTTACCACGCAAGCAACTCCACCACTTGCCCTAAGCATAGGAATAAGTACTTGCATAGCCTTGACAAAGCCGAAGTAGTTCACTTCAAACAAATATCTATAATCGCTCTCTTTAACATGCTCAAGGGGTGATGCCATAGAAAAGCCTGCGCTATAAACAAAAATATCCAACTTGTCTAGACTATTTACTACTTCGTTTAGTTTGCTGTCATAATGCTCGCTAGTAACATCGCAAAGAATATTAGTAACTCCCACTAATCCGCAAGGCGTCCTTGACATATTTATTACAAAGTCGCCACTTTCAACAAACTTCTTAGCTGTAGCGTATCCAATTCCGCTTGATGCGCCTATAATAAAAACTTTTCTCATCTATTCCTTTTAATTAGTATTGTAAAAACAGAATTTATAATACCTTTCTATGGTGACATAAATTTACATTTACCACCATAAAATACAATATGACATTGATTAAAAAAACAATTATCTTATCTGCACAAGAAACGCAAGGCTACTGCACAGCTGTTAGAGTTGGCGAAGAAATAGGCGCCAAAATTGTAGGAGCGAATTTTACTAAAGAAATGCGTGTCGGTATAAAAATTGGCAACCAACCTACATTTATAAGCAACTTGCAAGGCGCAAGGTCAGAAATTACTCTGCCCCTTTCCTTTGCACAAAACGAAAATATCGGATGCCTTATTATGCTTGGGGACACAGTTTTTGCCAAAGGCGGAGTTTATATAAGTAAACAAGAAATGGCTCTTGACACTCCAAAAGAGGAACCAGTCTTCGCACCTACTTTTGAAGCAACGGAATCTATGAATAGTGAAACTATAAGTGAGCCAACCGAACAAGCCGCAGAAGCTGTCATTGAAGAAGATAACGACATTCTAAAACGATTAGGGGGCGAAAATGCAGATTTTTATGCCACCGCCAAAGACAAACTGAACGAACTTTTTGTTATTTATCCGCCTGACAAAAGCTTGGAGCAAATTATTCCCGACTCAAAGTGGATAAAAATTTCTTATGACGGCGAAGATTATTATGTGGTGGGACAACTGCTAAGTGAAGGTAAGCTAAACTATATTGGTTATGGAGTGCCTGGCATTAAGGCAATACAACCGCCCAAAATTACTGACGGCTATGCTGATTGGTTGCCAGTTAACAATATCAAGCCCTATGACGGGTATTGGTTAATTTTCCAAAGCGCAGAAACGGGCAAAATGTCCAATTTATAACTGCTAATACTCCAAACTTCTAATAATTCTAATTGTTTTTAATATTTCTAATTACTTCTAATATAGCAAAAAACAGCCACACATCGGCTGTTTTTTGCTATATTTCACTTATTTTATAGTATTCCGCCATTTACTCCTAGCACCTGTCCTGTGATATAAGATGCTTTGTCAGAAACAAAAAACGCTACCACATCCGCCACTTCTTCCGACTTTCCGCACCTACCGAGCGCAATATTTTGGCAAAATTCCTGCCTGTCTTCTTCGCAAAAACTATTATTCATTTTGGTATCAATAAACCCGGGCGTGATACAATTTACTCTTACATTACTTTGTCCTAGTTCTTTGGCGAGCGCCTTGGTAAAGGCTATAAGGCCACCTTTTGAAGCGGAATAAGCAACTTCACAAGATGCTCCCACATCCCCCCAAATAGAAGAAATATTGACTATACAGCCACTCCGTTGCCAAACCATTTTTTGAGATAGTTCTCTGCTTATTATCATCGCAGAAAGCAAGTTTATGTTCATAATACTAACTATATCGTTATTTGCACAATCACAAAATAGCTTTTGGCAAGCTACGCCAGCGTTATTTATTATTACTTCCACATTATAGTTGTCCGCAATATTTTTTGCAAAATCTGTTATTCCTTGCACTGTGGAAAAATCCCCAAAAATAGGAATTACTTTAGTAGGCAAGTCCTTTGCAAGATTTTCTACTGACTTTCTGTCTGTGCAGTACTGCGCAAGAACGCAGTAATCACTTACTAACTTTTTTACTATTTGCGCTCCAATATCTCCGCTCGCGCCCGTTACTAAAGCTATCTTCATTTTACTCCGCTTCTGGCAAATTATTTAAGCCACTTAATGTACCCTTCATACCAACAAAGGCATTCTCATCAACACTGTACAAGTTATTATTTGCTGATATATCGATATTTATATAAGTATTATAGAAAGCATTCTCACCTATCTCACCTATCATAGTTACCCTAGCACCAATACCGCCGTCACCTATTATTAGTGTATTTTGTATGGGACCAATAATTGTGCCCAGTCCGTTTTCATAAAGTTCGGCATATGTTACAGATGGACTGCCATAGTTGCCCGAAGTACTAGCGTGTAAGAATGTTGTTTGGCTTAGACTTGTGCAGTTATAGAAAGCATAAGCTCCTATCGTTTGCACATTTTCTGGCCAACGGAAGGTGGTCATGCTGACGCAGTTTTCAAAGGCATGCGCGTCAATCAAGAAAGTAACGCTAGACAAATATACATCCACAAGACCGGTGTTTGCAAAGGCATATTCTTTGATAGCACCAATTTTGGCATCCTCATATATCCAAGTATATATATCCCCAGAAAGTATTGCTCTAACAGTATGACTGGCGTTGATAGTAGCTAAATTCTCGCAATGGTAAAAAGCATACCTGCTAATAACGGGAATAACAGCAGTATTGACACAATCCAAAGTCGTAATTGAAGTAAATGCAAAAATGTGAGTACTTTCTTCTATTACTTTTTGCTCGTTAATATACCCCATTGTTACATTATTAAGTGTGACTGTTTCTAAGTCTGGACAACGGTAAAAAGCATAATCACCTATTTGCATGGTATTAGTTTCTCCCAGTTCGCCTAGCGTGATACTTGTTAGCTTGCCCACTCCGCTAAAGGCATAATCGCCAATAATTAAATTGGGATTACCTATGTTTATTTCGCTTATATTAAGCGTCCATTCTTCTATTTCTTTATCCAAATTAAAGGACTCAAAGTTGTGCATAAAGTGATTCGGTAAATAATTAACGGAAGAACTAATGTTTAATACGAATCCGTCAGAATCGCCATACACGCCACCAACTAATGGTCGCCCAACCCCCTTAAAAATGGTGTTGAAGCTAGAGAATGAGATTTTCGGCAAGTTATATGTATAAATATTTACTGTAGTAACTGAAGCGCAATTCATATAAGTGCCGCTCATACCCAGATCAATTAAGTCTTCTGCAAGATGCAAAGTATTTAGTGAGCTACAATTATAAAATGCTTCATTGCCTAGTGATGTTGCATAACGCATAATCATATCAGAAACAAGGTTGGTGCAATTATAGAATGCGCGCTCTCCAATAACTCTTATAGTATCAGGCATTGTTGTTATTGTAGTAAGTGATGTATGACCGTTAAATGAATATTTGCCAACTTCTGCAAGCACTCCATTTGTTTCAAAAGCAATAGTTTTTACCTTAGAATTGCTTTGCGCGCTAAAGAACATATTTTCTGGCAGTACTAGCACGGAATTCCCTATAACAAGGTTTATTCCTTCGTTTGTATAGTCAGAATATGTTCCTGCGCTTATAAATACATCGGATTTGTCCACATTGATAAAGTCATTTTCAAATCCTTCACACTCCACTGCGTTGTATGCAATTTCTGTAAGTTTGGTAGCGTTAGCAAAAGCCTTAGTCTTGATTAGTGTAACGGAACTAGGTATTGTTAATTGTTCCAAATTACTGCTATAACCAAACGCTTCTGCTTCAATTGTTTGTAAACCTTCCGGAAGCACCAAAGTTTGCGCTTTGTTAGCGTAGTAGAAGGCTCTTGTGCCTATACTTGCTACACTGCTCATACCACTTACATTGGTTGCAAAGACAATGCTTTTTAAGTTGGGCGAAGACTCGCTTGTGCCATAAAATAGATAGTTAGGAATGAACTTAACATCTGCGGCAAATGTAAGAGCGGTACCTGTTACACTATCTATGCCCAGGTTTCTAAAAGTATCGTTTGTTGCGTTACTCACAGTGCTGTACTCTGCCAAGTTAGCGTTATAATTAAGCACACTTACAGATACACAATTCTTGTATGCGCTTGTTCCTAGATATGCCAATTTTTGCGGTATTTCTATTCCTGTTAATGCTGTGCAGTTTTCGAATGAGCTATCCCCTATATAAATAATATTTGGATGCATTGTAACAGTAGTTAGCGATGTGCAATTCTTGAAGGTCCCGTTAAGGATATACAACACTCCGTTAGGTATTACTACGCTAGTTAGGGATGTGCAATCTTCAAAGGCACTTTCCCCTATTCCTAATGTTGGCTGATCTTCGACAATCACATTAGCTACAGAAGGCGGTATGATTAGGTCAAGCAGACTACACTTTGCAAAGGCAAAACTACCTATGGACTTAAGAACGCTTGATGTGCCGAATGAAACTGTTTGTAACGCACCGCAGTTGTAAAAAGCATAATTCCCTATTTCGCTAAGCGCAGAGTTATCCGCAAAGCTAATGGTAACAAGACTGTCACAATCACGGAAAGCATAATCACCTATTGTTAATTTACCCGTTGTTGCAAGCAAACTTATCTCTTCTAGCAAAATACATCCTTGGAATGCGCTTGCGCCAATAAAGGTAATTGTTGCGGGCAAATCTACAACAGTAGCTAAATTAGCAAGATTATAAAATGCCATTGCGCCAATGCTGTGACAAACGGTGTTACCACTAAATATTACGGTATAAATATACTCACACCCGCTAAATAGATAGTTGGGTATGCGCTGTACTGTAGAACCAATATTTACAGTAACTGGCGAAACTTCCGTTCCACTAAGGGCAAAGATTTGATTTGTGTTTTCGTCAGCAACATTTGTAGCGTTGTAATTGATTGTTGTCAAGTTCGTTATTCCACCAAATGCGCTTAAACCTATTTCGGTAACGCTTGCCGGTATAGTAATAACTGTTAATGCTTCCCAAGAAGCAAATGCGCTTTCGCCAATTGTCTGCAAGGTGCCAGGAAGGGACAGACTTGTTATAGAATTCATACCCAAAAATGCCGATGACCCTACTCTAAGTAAGCTATTTGGCAAAGTAAGCTCACTAAACGCTAAATTCTCAAAGGCGCGACTTTCTATATACTTAACAGAATTCGGCAAGGTAATAGCCGTTATGGAAGTACCTAGGAATGCGCTTGCGCCCACTCTTTCTAGAACGGTGCTACCAATACTCACATTGGCAACTTTGATTAGTCCATTATTAAAATAGTTAGGTATGTTTTTGACGGTTGCGCCAATAACAACTTCTACAAAAATTCCTTCACCAATTGCGTTACCTAAGTTACTAAATATTCCATCTGACGGTAAATTGTCAGTAATATCAGATGCGTTAAAGTTAAGCGTTTGTACCAGTGTATTGTCAGCGAAAGCCTTTTCGCCAATAGAAGTAACGCTTGTAGGTATGGTAATCGAAATAAGATTTGCGCCGTAGAAAGCATAACTTCCTATGCTGTCCAAACTACTTCCACCATAGCTTAAAGTGGTTATGTTTAATTCATAAGTAGTACCCCTGCCAAACAAATAGTTAGGAATGTGTGTTACCTCACTACCTATATTTACTGTTATTCCACTACTGTCAATGCCAGCGGAAGCAAAAACACCGTTGTCTTGTAAAAGGTCAGTTGCGTTTATCGCGTTGTAGTTGATTGTAGTAAGCGCTTTGTTGTCGCCAAAGGCGTTGTTTCCTATAGTAATTACCGTACTAGGTATAGTCAAGGTAATGCTATCCGCGCCAAGGAACGCATTTTCACTAATTACTTCTAAGCTATTTCCTAGCGTAAGAGCTGTTATAAAAATATCTGCATCGTTGAACAAATTCTTTGCAATTAACACTACATCATCGCCTACAATGACATTTATGCCGGAACCATCTCTTCCTGCTCCTACAAAGACACAAGCATCATCTTGGGTATAAGCCGCTACTGCATTATAGTAAATTGTCGTTAAGTTATGGCAAAGTCCAAATGCGTCTTCCCCAAAGTAAACAACACTAGTTGGTATAGTAAGTGTTTGCAAATTGTTCGCGCCATAGAAAGCATAAGCGGATACAGAAAGAACGGAAGTTGGTATCACATAACTTGTTTGAGTACTCGCTATAGGGTAATGATATATTTCTGTTTGGTCTTTGTTAAACATCGCGCCATAAGCAGAAGAATAAAAGGAGTTGTTTTCGTCAACAACATAGCTTTGCAAACCACTACAACCAACAAAGGCGTCAACGGCAATGCTCTCAACAGACTGCGGAATAAATATATTGCTTAGGTTGATGCAATAAGCAAAAGTAAGTTCGTTTATTGCAGTTAATGCAAGTGGCAAAGTGATATATTCTATAGTTTCACAACCATAAAATGCTTTCTTTGCTATACTTTGTATTCCGCTTAAATCAATTTGTGACAGTTCTGTACTTGCAAGTGATGTGCAGTTAAAGAACACCCCTTCATTTATTTCACTTATACCGCTGGGAATACTGAATGTTACCAAACTTGTACAGTTGTTGAAAGCATATTTACCTAAATAAGTGATATTACCGCTATAGGTAAGCGCAGTAAGGCTAGTACAGTTACTAAAGGCATAATCTGCTATGCTAACAATACTATTTGGCAACGATACGGTGTCCAATGACGCATTGTTACAAAAGGCATTGCCTATGCTCATAACATCAAATGTATCAATAGTTTGTGGCACGGTAACAGCAGTACTTGCGCCAATATACCTTGTGATATAAACCAAGGAATTATGTACGACATACTGGTAATTTTCGTCGGTTAAGTTATTCACGCTGTAATTAACAGGATAGTTGCCTGCGTTCCAGTCCGCGCTCCAGCTCTTAAGCGGGCTAAACACTTCACAATTAAAGGTAAGTTTTGTGCAGTTATTGAATGCACTTTCTTCTATTGTTATCGTTGTAGCGGAGATAGTAAAGGAAGTTAGGTTAACGCAGTTTTCAAAGGCGTTATTTTCTATTACTTCCACGAATTCAAAGAACCCTACAGTGGTCAAATTCTCTAAATTGCTAAAGGCATATTCTCCTACTCTAACGCAGTTGCCGTTTGGCGCAACAGTAATAGTGGTGATGTTAGCAAAGTTACCACTTGAGTAGAACAAATAATCGGGTATATTCGTCACTTGACTGCCAATATTAACCACTAAACTAGTGTCCGTTCCACAATTATTGAATGCGTCTGTTCCTTGCAAAAAGCTAATAAGGCTAATCGAATTAAAGTCGATTTCTGCCAAACTAACTGCGTTTGCAAAGGCATTAGTACCTATTTGAGTGATAGAAAGCGGTATTTCTAAATAACTTAGCATTTCGTTGTCAGCAAAAGCAAACCCGCCTAAAGTGGTACAAATACTAGTAGCGGCGAAAGAAACCGAACTAAATGATGAATTTAGGAACAAATAATCATTTATTGCGCTCACATTGTTGCCAATAATAAGTGTGCCTGTTGTGCTGTCAAAAATTCTTGTATTAGCATCTATCTCAGTAGCTAAATTGGTTGCGTATGTAATAGCTACATTTTGCATACTAGCAAAGGCATATGCGCCAATACTTGTTATGTTGTCTATGATTATGCTATCTATAGCACTATAATAGAATGCATAATCTCCTATTGTAGTAACAGTGCCAGGCAAAGTAACTACACCTGTATTTAGACCGCTAAGCGCGAAATCACCGATACTTTGCAGTGCAAAAATACCGCCACTGGAAAGGAATTCTATATTTACTTTATCCGCCACACTAGCCTTTTCTATGTTGTAAGGGGTGGGACAGAACAGATAGTTTGGTAAGGCTGTTACCATACTGCCTATTTTTATATCAACGCTCTGTCCGTCAAGATTAAATACATTGTTTTCTAGCAATAAATCATTTAAGTTAATAGCGTCATAATTGATTGTTTGCACACCACTACAACCGTCATAGGCATAATCCCCAATAGAAACTACCGTTGACGGAATATTTATTACGCTAAGGTTGCTACAATTGTTGAATGCATAACTGCCAATAGTTGTTATGGTCTGTGGCAAGGTAATGCTACTCACCATACTTAGGTTATAAAATGCATAGTCACTTACCGTTAATTGTTCGGTAATTGTTATGCTTGATAAAGTTGTTGGCACGCTCCCAAAAATATAATCAAATCTGCTCTCAAGTAAGCTTGCGTCAATGCTTTTA
This sequence comes from uncultured Christensenella sp., assembly GCA_964368255.1. Classification (GTDB taxonomy): domain Bacteria; phylum Bacillota; class Clostridia; order Christensenellales; family DTU072; genus CAG-1782. The sequence goes on along the minus strand of CAYJBW010000027.1, from coordinate 8,272 downwards.
CCAATAAAAGGTAAAGTTATGTTTTCTATGCTTGTTCCGCTAAAGGCATTTGCGCCAATTTTTTGTATGTTATTATTTACAATGAAAGTGTTTAGGGGCAAGTTTGCAAAGGCATTGTCGCCTATTTCCGTAATGTTTTTGCCATTATAATTAGAGGGAATAACAACACTTCTCGGATACATATCAGCATCGATATTAGTATTTTTTGCTATGGAATAGCTCATTTGGTCGGTTGTTAGTAAATAGCTATAAATGTGGTCATATCTACCATATACTTTAAGCACTTTGCCACTTACACCAGGCATTGTTGTAGGAACAGGCGTATAGTCAAATAGATACCAACCAACGAATACATAGCTTTCTATTTCGCTTGGGTGCTCTAAATAGTTAATAGTGTCATTGTAGTGGTAAATATGCTCCCCAACTATATACGGAGTGTTTTCTTCATAGCTAGCTCCAGAAATAAAGTACTGTACTTCATAGTCATAATAATCGTTCACCGCGCTATAACTTACATTTTCTTCCAAAATAAAATCATAAGTATCATTTGTATTTATTGTAGTATCGATATCGTCTACCCATTCAACAAAGTACTGCCCAGTAATGGTATCAGCAACAATAGTTAGGCTAGTACCATAACTATAAGTGCCAGAATTTACTGGTGTTGGCAAAGTAACGCCTTTGGCTTTAACTATTTTGCCACCGCTTACAGTCACGGTATGTTCATCGATAATATAACTACCTGTAATGCGTATGTCTTTAGTTATATTCCTTATTTCCGTGGGGAACACCGCTTCGCCCATTATGCTCCAACCACTGAAGTGATAATGAGGCACTTCTGGCGGATTGCCCAAAGTAGCTATTACATCGGTATAAATATAATATTCTTTTGAATATTCAAAGTTCGGATACTCCCCACCTTCCGTTATTACATACTTAACTTCGTATTGGGTATACTCGTACACCACTTCAATAACCGTATCGGCAACAATGTTAAAGATATATGTTGGCGCTGTCGTTACACTTATTCCGTCCTTTAATATCTCCAAAAACTTCTGTCCAGGTTTGACACCTTGAGTAGTTATAGTAACTTCGGTATTGTAGTCAAATGTACTACTAGCCGTTATTTCGTTATTTATTTTGCCGTTTTCGCTGTTAATTGTCACAGTGTGCCTAGCTGGCGCAAAAATTGCAGTAATATGAATGTCCTTGGACAAGGTATACGGATATTCTCCATTATAACCTGCATACGGGTTGGCAACAATGTTGTACTCCATTCCGTCTGTCGCTAGCCATTTTTTGAACCACTGTCCTGTAGGAAGTGTTGCAACTATTGTTAGCTCTGTACCATAATCAAAGGTGCCTTCATTTACTGGAGCAGGCAAATCTTCACCATTTTTCTTGGTAATAAATCCGTTTTGAATGACAATATCATGGGTATGAATAACGAACTCACCAAAGACTGTAAGCACTTGACCTTCTACATCGGGCATTAAATTCGGTACTGGCGACTTGTTCTCAATATCTAGGAACCATCCACTGAAGTCATGGTGCGCCTTTTGTGGATCAGAGGGTGTAGCAATAGCGTCGTGGTAGAACCATATTTGCTGAGTATATGGCTCTTCTGTATTTCCGTCCAATATATAAATAATCGTATATTCTTTCTGAGCAAATCTTGCTGTTATTACCACTCCGCTTTCCAAATCAAATTGATACTCTTGCGATGTAGATACTACTTTACCTGCTATCGTCCAGTCAGAGAAAACATAGCCTGTTGCCGGCTGAGCTAAGACGGTAATCTTATCGCCGAACTCAAAAGTTGCGCTGGCGGTCGGCGGTTCAAACGGCTCTCCGTTGCGCTTGGTAATAACACCGCCGTTAACCGTTACCGAATGTTTGTCCAAATAAAAAACACCTTCCACCCTAACATCGCTTGCGGGCATTTTCTGTGGTACTTCGGACCAGTTGCCAAAATAATGATTTATTCGGCTTGGCGCAGGAATACTCGATATGTTTTCTGCATAAAAGTGTGGCTCTTCGTGGTGCAAAACAAACTCTTCTTCATAGTTTGCTTTGGTATAATAACGCAAATAATACTGCGTTTGTTTGATAACTGCTGTATATGCTCCGTCCCTTGACACCCTAAAGGTATACGGATTTTCACTGCTGACAACTAATTCTCCCAGTTTCCACTCAACGAACTCATACCCGATAGGTAGACTTGCATTAAAAGTAATTTCTTGATTGTAACCAAATTCACCTGTGGTTATCCCTTCGTCAATGGTGGCATTACTGACACTTATCGTGTGCGTTTCTATGACGAATGTACCAACGATTATCAAATCACGGGATGGCATAAGTGTAGGAATATCGCTCCATCCACTAAAGGTTTTGTAATGCTGACAAGTTAGGCTTGAGGGAACCTGACTTTTGCTCTCTGATGTGTTTTGTCCAAACACTAAAGCAAAACTTGCATACTCTCCTGCTACGGATTTTTCCTCCCCAGATTCTTCCTCTGCGCCAAAGGGAAGTAAATTGTGCAAGTCTTCACCAACAACATTTATTACAAATCTAAGAGTATATTCTATATTACTAAACTCCGCAACTAGTGTGCTTTCTTTTTCCAAATCAAAAGTATATGGACTTACATCACTTACAAAAACACCATTCTCTGTCACCCACCTAGAGAATTTTTTGCCTTCAGGCTCTACTGCAGTAGCCGTAACGCTTGAACCCCAACCAAAAGTGCCGCCACCGTTGCCGTTCGTTACATAAAGTCTTATTCTATTCAAAGTAAGGTTTCCGTTTACTATTACATCGTTTGCTGGCATCCTATTATTTGTCGGTAGATTCAGCCAGCCAGAAAATGTATGATGCTCTTTTATCGGAGCGTCAGGGACAAATATAGTATCGTTATAATAATAATAATAAACCTTTTCTTCTTGTTCTTCTTGATAAATTTCTCCGTCCAAATAATATGTCAGTTTGTACAAAATCTTTTCTGTAACAACTTCAAAGTTGATGTTGTCAACTACCGTATGTTCAAAGCTAATCTCTGTTTTGTCTATTTCGTTAACACCATTGATTTTCCAATTAACGAACTTTTGTCCGCTAGGGGGAGAAGCAAGCTTGATAGTTATTTTTGTACCTTTGTCGTAGTAACCGCTACCCGAGCCACCCCTTACATCTACTCTGTAGGCTTCTACATATTTGGCAATCAGTGTTCTTGCTGCCGTTACTTCAAAGGTGTATGTACTGTCGGCAGTAACTATTTCGTCATCTTCATCGAACCATCCCACAAACCGCCTGTTAGTAACAGCTTTGGCTGTTACTGTAACGCTTGTATCCAAATGGTAAGGTATTATTTCGTTAATAAGGTCATCGGCATCACCGTTTGTAATGTCAATCTCAAAAATAGGCTTTTCTTTATATTTAGCCTCCAAAATTATGTAACTTTCTTCGGTAAATGGCACTATTGACTTGCCCTCTTTGTCCGTATATGCTTTGCTGGCATAGTACCACCCGTCAAAGTAATGATGCTCTAAGCTAGGAATGGGCAACACATAATCATACCCATAAAGAACAGTGACGCTACCGCTATCAGTTGCGCCTTCTTTGGCATTAAGGTATATCAAAAAGCTATCCGCATAAACTGCCGTTAGAGTAACATCGTTATTTATTTTGAATGAATAGCTAGTGCTTTTTGATACTTCTACCCCTTCAAACTCCCAGCAAACGAAAATTTTGTCAATGACATCGGCATTTACGGTAATTGTTGCGCCTTCGTCATAGGTGTACTGCTTAACACCTTTGCCGTTGTTTACTGTGAGTATGTATCTTTTGGTTTCCTCAATAGGTTTGTCTTCACCACTTTCTGTAGGGTTTTCTACTATTATTGCTCCGCCATTATCTTTTATTGTTTTGTCACAGGACACAAACAAAAGACATGCCATTGTAATTAACAATGCCAAAGCAAGGATAGTAATAACTCGTCTACTCATTTAGCCTCCACACGCGCAATACACCTTTAAGGCACTACAAGGTGAAACAAGCGTAACAATTTAGCCTTCACACGCGCAATACACCACTATATGTATTATATTATATATAATAATACTAATTAGTGGCTATGTCAATCTTCTTTTTTGCGTATGCGACACAAATATCTGTCCTATAGACCCATAAAAATAGCTTTTTACAGAATAAAAAAAGACCTTTTGGTCTTGCTTGCTTTTTGTCAATATATTTGGGAATATTTTTGCTAATAAATATGTAAAAATGAGTACTTTAGTCAATTATCATATCAAGGTAAGTTTTGTAAACTTCTGTTGCTTTATTTTGCCAGGCATTGCTCACGCTAACTGCCTTTGCAAGTGTTGGCACATTAAATTTTAGTTCAAAAATAGGTGTTTCTACATTCAAAATAGCGCAAGTAACGGTATAGCTGCCATCCATATCTTTGGTATAGTTACAAGCAAACTCCTGCTTTTTGCGATAAATCAATTTGTTGTTTCTTATGTAATTGGTAACATCGCTTCTTACTGACTTATAAATGTCCTTAAAAAAGTGGCTAAGGCATATTTTACCATCTTCGCTAATAGTTAGAACATAATCTTTTTTGTTATTTTCGTCTAATTTGCGGTTTATAAATCTAGCGGAAGTCAGTTCCTGAATAAGTTGGCTAAAACAAAAATATGGTATCCAGTTATTATCAAGTGAACACATTTGCAAAAGAATGTCCTCATTTATGGGCATTTCTAGCTTTTCCAAAATAAATAATATAAGCAGTTTGCTTTTTATGTCTTCGTCGTTAATCATCAGTCCCTCATAAAATATATGTGTCCTTACTACAAAAAAACACCGTACGAAAGATTATACATAAAAATAATAGTTCTGTAAACCTATTTGTGAAAAATCTATAATTTAGTTTTTTTGCCTATCTCTTTGCCAAACTCTACAAAAAATAATTAAGTTGTAGTGCTACCAAAGCCACCGTTTCTTGCAAAAGTTACTTCATCATCCATTGTTATGCCGTACTGCAAAAATATTCCTTGACATAGCCCACTACCCTTAGCAACGCTAATAATTTTGTTGTCCAGTGTGCCATTAGTAATTTTTAAGTAAATATGTCCTTCGTTGTCGCTGTAGTAATAATCGCTGTCAATAATGCCCACTGTGTTGTCCAGTTGTAAGCGGTACTTAAATCCCAGTCCGCTCCTTGGAAAAATTTGCAGCACCCAGCCTGTCTCTATTTTTGCCCTAATGCCCGTTGGCACAACTATGCTTTGCATGGGGGCTAAAGTGATATCAAAGGGAGCAAAAAAATCATAACCTGCGCTTCCCTTGGTTGCCCTTAAGGGAAGTTTTAACATAGAAAAATTTTTCTTGGCTAATTCCGTGTCCTGTCCTAAGTTTTGGCAAGCACTTACAAAATTATCTTCACTTACCCTTTCAAACTGCGCTACTCTCTTCATATTTATCTCCCAATAACTATTTTTGTATAGTTTCGTATTTTTTGTTTTGCATTAGTTATATTATTATAGCAAAAATCTTCCGTTTAGACAAATATCTACAAACTATTAGGTATTTTTTATTTTTTTGTACCCATAATTATAATATGAAAAAATCTAAATACAAAGCTAACAAAAAAGATAATACCAGGCTGGTGGAGCTAATTAAGGAGCAAGCCGACCGTATCAATGAGCTGCGTGAAGAAAATGGCGACTTGCTAATAGCTCTTGAAGGGTATCGGCAAAAGGAAAAGGAGATATCCGAACTCCTTAGTTTTGCCAAAAAACAAAGCGAAGAGCTAAAAAACGAAGCCAAAATAAAGTACGCATTAGAGTGTGAACGGCTCAAACTTTATCGACAAAAGTGGACTAAGATAGTTACTTCCAGGGACGGAGAAACGCTGGAAAAGAACTACGACAAAACCCTTGCCACCCTTAAGCTGTGCCAAAAAGAGCTAGAAGAAATGCTCAGTTGTGACCTTGGCGAAAATATGCGTGACTATCTTGCAGAACGGGATAGAATCGATGATGAGCCCATTCTTGATTACAAAGCCATTATCAGTGACAATGCTTACGAAGAAGCTAGTCAGATAGAAAGCCTAACAAACGAAGAAATACAGGACTTACTTAATCAGCTGTAGAAATATTTGCTCTTTTTATAGCTAAATCCTTTTGCATTTGCTCCTTTACCTTGCCGTCAATTTTGTAGAAAAATACAGGTATTGCAGATAGTAAGGTACTTATTCCCGGGATAAGGAAGAACGCGGCAAATACGATGTTTTGCATTTTGTTGGTAATAAGGTCGGTAGATATACCACCATAATAACCAGACGCTCCCACAATAAAAATACCAATGGCTACGCTAAGCGCGTTGCCTATTTTTATGGAAAGACTAAGCACAGCAAATTGTGTTCCTTCTGTGCGTTTGCCCGTTTGCCACTCTCTATAATCTACAGTATCGCTAACCATTACCATCGGTAAGTATCCATGCGTACCGAACATAAATCCCACAAAGAAGTTAAATATAAGTATGGCAAGTAGTGTACGAGCTCCGTCTCCTAGCGCATAAATTAGGAAGGAAATTAGGCATACAACGAAGCCATAAACGGCAAAAATAATAAATGTTTTCTTTTCTCCCCATTTTTTGTTTATTGCGGGCACAAAAACAATACTAATCATTGCAGAAACAGCAGATGTTAGACCAATTAACCAAGGTAGATTTTCCCCTGCGGCTTGGTAACGGAAACTACCTATAGTAATGTCCACACCTTCTTTTAGTAGCACAGCAGATGCTTGAACGCTTATTCCCATTGCCATATTTCTAGCAAACCCTAGCATAAAGGTAAGGAAAATAATCATAAGCATTTTGTTGTCTTTTAGCTCCTTTACCATTTGCTTTAGGGACATTCTATTGCTTGATGTAGCGACTAATTCTTCACTAAAAAAGTACATAATGATATGGAGAGAAAGCCCTACCACACCGAAAAATAGGGCGGTGATTAGGTACTCTTTGGCGGTGATTACATTGGACTTAGTCAGCATGCACACCACTGGCACAACAAAGCCAGGCGCAGCAAGAGCAATGGACTTAAGTATGTTGGTTAATCCCGCGGCGGAGTTCCGCTCTTGGGTGGAAGGACTAAGCAAAGCTAACATACCTTGACTTGGTATGTCGGCAAAGCTCATAACGATATTCCAAAGGACAGTAGTAATGGAGATGTACACATACATTGCCGCACTGCTTGTAAAGTTTATTTTTACGAACATAATTGTTGTTAGCACAGCAAGTGGCACAGAACTCATCAAAATAAAGGGGCGCATTTTGCCTGACTTAAAGTTAGAACGGTCAATAAGGTTGCCAATAAATGGGTCTGCTAAAGCGCTAATAATTTTAGCAACAAGAATAATTATTGCAACAATCATTAAGTTAGCGTTAAAAATTGAAGTATAGAATTGTGATTGATAGCTGTTAATGTACCCAATAAATAATTGTATGCCGAATATCCCAAATCCGTAGGCCATTAGCGAACCTGTCTTCATAAATTTTTGTTTTTCCATTTATTCCCCTTCTCTCTTGAAAGTATTTTTGCAAAAAAATAAGTAAAACTTATGTTACTAATTATAATTTAACCACCCCTTAAAGTCAATAAGGCAAAACAACATTCCTTATGTTTGACAAATTAACAAGCAAAGTTTATAGTATTGTTATGAAAATTTTGATAATTTGTTCCAGTAATATTTGTAGAAGTCCCTTTGCTGAGTACTATCTAAAAAGGATAGTAGAAAGTGATGAAGTCTTGCGACAAAATGTGGAGTGGATAAAAAGTTCTGCTGTATTTAACAAAAGCAAAAGAATTCATCCAAAAGCCGTTATTGCCTTGCAAAAAGAAGGCTTTAGCGCGCAGGAAGCAGCAGCCCACATGCCTAGCTTTTATCATTTTGACAAAGCGCCCTTTGTGGAAGCGGACATAATTATTGGCATGAGCAAAATGCACAAAATGCTACTGCCCAAAAGATTTCACAACAAAACTTTTGCACTTTCTTACCTGGCTGTGGGCAAGTATGTAAAAATTCCCGACCCATATTTAGTGAAGTCTCAAGAAAAGTACAATAAGGCGATGGAGCCAATTAAAGAGTATTTGGACATTTTTGCAAGCAAATTAAAAGAAGAACTACTGCAAAAAAAGAATTGCAAATAAAGAACTATTGTAATATAATTGTTTTGACAAATCGAGGTGTAGCGCAGTTTGGTAGCGCGCTTG
>CAYJBW010000026.1:0-18282 GCA_964368255.1 uncultured Christensenella sp. | reverse complement strand
CTTCTTGGTCTCCACCAAAGAAAAGATTAGGCAAAGCATCGCTCATACCCCATTCACACACCATTTTTCTTGCTATCTCCGAAGCTCTTTTTATGTCACTGCTTGCGCCCGTTGAGATGTCTTGAATTACTATTTCTTCACTGGCTCTACCGCCTAGTAGCATAGTAATTTCGTCAAATAGTCTGTTTTTGGTTACATGACTGTTATCGTTCTTTGGACGGCTTATTGTGTAGCCTGCCGCCATACCCCTAGGTATGATACTTACTTCTTGCACTGCGTCACAATGCTTCATTAGTCTGCCCACTATTGCGTGTCCTGCTTCGTGGTAGGCAGTTATTCTCTTGTCACTTTCCGTTATCAAGCGGGATTTCTTTTGGGGACCTGCGATAACCTTGTTTATACCCTCTAGCACATCCACCATAAGAATGATTTGTCTATTGTGCCTGGCAGCAAGTATTGCCGCTTCGTTAAGTATGTTGCTTATATCCGCTCCGCTAAAACCTGCGGTAAGTCTTGCTAGGTTCTTAAAGTCCACATCTGGGGAAATGGGTTTGTTCCGTGCATGCACCTTGAATATTGCTTCTCTGCCCCTAACATCTGGGCTATTAACATAAACTTGTCTGTCGAACCGACCTGGACGAAGCAAGGCTGGGTCAAGTATATCCGCTCTGTTGGTTGCCGCCATAATAATTATGCCGTCATTGGTATCAAAACCGTCCATTTGTACAAGCAATTGGTTTAGTGTTTGTTCTCTTTCGTCATTCCCGCCACCAAGTCCTGCGCCCCTTTGCCGTCCTACCGCATCTATTTCGTCAATAAACACGATACATGGCATATTCTTTTTTGCTTGCGCAAACAAGTCACGGACACGACTTGCGCCCACACCTACGAACATTTCTACAAAGTCACTACCAGATATAGTGAAGAAAGGCACATTTGCTTCTCCTGCCACCGCTTTGGCAAACAAAGTTTTGCCCGTTCCGGGGGGACCAACAAGTAGCACACCCCTTGGGATTTTTGCGCCAAGGTTAATGAACTTTTTGGGTGACTTTAGGAATTCTACTATTTCTCTAAGTTCTTCTTTTTCTTCTTCCGCTCCCGCTACATCGGTAAATCTTACCTTAACATTGGTTGCTAGACGCGCTTTGGTTTTGCCAAAGTTTAGCGCGTTACCTGCCCCGCCCTTGCCGCCGCCACGCATGGAAATTATCATAAATATAGCTAATCCGCCAATAAGAAGGAAACTAACAACGGTTAGGATAGTGGACCAGTTGGTGCCACTATTAGGGTCGTTTAGGTTAATGTATGGGTAGGCTTGGTCAGCAAACTTTTCGTCTGTGTCGTACAAGTTGATTACGGCATCAGCAATAAAATTACGGGAGTCCACCACTACATAAAAGTCAGACTTTTTTTCACTTTTTTGGAAGTCTTCTAGTGTATATCCGTGATAATTATCGTCCTTTGCCGGGTTCTCAACATCGCCGTCAGTAACAAACTCCGCAGTTTTGTTAAGAAGCACTCTTGCATTGTAGCTATCCATCATAATTACACCAGCTACCTTTCCCTCTGTGACATACTTCCAGAATTGGTCATAGCTTAGTGTGGGTATTTTGTCCGCTCCGAAGAAGTTCATTAGGATAATGGCTATTATGATTATCGCAATAATAGACACTATAATGAATGTAAATGATTTTTTATTTGGCTTATTTTCCACTTGCAAATCCTCTTTTTATTTAACTTATATTTGTAAAGTATAACATATTATACAAATCTTTTGCAACCAAAAGAGTTTGTTTGCACATAAAATACACATGCAACGATGCTATTGTATGCTCCTAGTGGTAAATTTACTTAAAAGGCGGATAATTCCTTTACCATTTTATAAATTTTGTTTGCAATTTTTTCGCTCAAACTTGTTATATTTTCCTTTGGAACTGCCATTAGTTCCTTTAGATTGTTTTTTCCACTCACACCCACCACGCCTAGTATGCCTATATCGCCGATTTTCCCCAGTTTCTTGTTAAGCGCCGCCCCTGCTTGAAGTCCGCGCATAATGTATTTTATTCTGCCTATGTCTTTGTTTATTCCAAGGCAAGCATCCACCGCTATTATTAGGCTACTACTATGGTGGGTTTTTATGTGATTGACATAGCTGTCATAGTTGATACCATTGACAGTTTTGCCCGTTCTGCCATAAACATAGGCATCTATGTTGTATTCGTCAATTAGTCTATCACCTACGGCAGGCCCTAGACTATCTCCGGAAACATTGGTTGTGCCTATGCACAAAATAACTGGTTTGGCTGTGCTAACAGTAGTCATACAACAAGCATTGCCACTTTTTGTGTTGTTTATTCTTTTGATGCATAGCTTTCATAAAAAAATAACTGCATAATTTTTATCAGTAACAAATAAGCAAAACTACTCATAAACTTGAGTAATATAATGGTAAGAGCAAACTTTATTGAGCATTACCCTTGACGAACATTCTTAGATATTATATAATTATTTATACATAAGTGGCATTATTCTCGAGTACAATACCGCTTTTTGCTAGGAGGTCACGAGATGACAGGTTTGGTGTTAGATATTGTTGTAATAGTAATAGTATTGCTACTATTGATATTCGGCATTTGGAGAGGAATGTACAAAATTGTTTTTGGCATAGTTTCCTCGCTTTTGGCTATTGTGCTTACAATAGTATTAGCTTCCTCCGTCACAACCATAGTGGCTGACCGTACTAGGCTTGATACCATACTTACCGAAGCTATTGACGGACCTATTAGTACCAAACTACCAAACGCCACAGTAATAATCGAGTACTATGATATTAACGAAGATGGCATAGTTGATGAGCTTGGCTATATTGCAGACGGCGTTGTTAAGCCTATGAGCACTTTGCTAGAAGGCACCCCCTATTCAGTGCTATCTAGCACTGTAGAATCCCTTGTGAGAAAGAACCTAGAATCAGGCGATAGCATAGCTTTCGTCACTGTGCTTAGCGCATCTTTGGTGGGCTACATTATGTTAGCCATGGTTTCTGTTGTGCTGTTAATAATATTTACCATACTTACAAAAATTCTTATGTACATACTCAAAAAGTTCGTTGTGGCTACATACTTTGGCAACTTTGTAAATAAACTTGTGGGAGCAATGCTGGGGCTAGTAATAGCCGTAGTAATAATATGGGGCAGTCTTGCTGTCATTAGACTGCTTGGCACTTATCAGTGGATTATTCCTGTCAATACTTTGATAGAAAGTTCCACGCTGACAAAATGGCTGTTCAATAATAACTATCTCTACAACTTCTTGGTACAAACCTATGATGTCAAGAGTATTATTGACTCCATTATTGCAAAGGCCTCGTCATTAGGCTAAGGAGTAATTATGAAATTTTCTGGTGGTTGTATCGGTAAGGCGCTTAGCGCCATACTATGTATTATTTTAGGCTTCGTATTAGCCTTTGCCAGTATCGGACTAGCCGGTTATATTGTGCTTACAAAAAAGGGGATGGTTGGTGTTGTTGCGGAAAAAGCAGGCAGCACCGTTCCGCTTAACTTCGATGACGAAACCAAAGCAAAGTCACTTCTTGTGTGGGGTAAAGAACTTTATGCAGGCGTTAAGAACATAAACACAGGCACCATTGGGGAAATAGAGTCCCTTGCTGGCGTTGATGCAATTAGCAAAACGGTAGAAAAAATGATTGGCGTGCCTGCCAGTGTAATAAAGGCTTCCACTTTGGAAAATCTTGCTTCTACAATAAGTGAAAATCTTACTATGGAGAATGCCAAAACCAAATTTAATATAGCATTCCCAGATATGCCTATTTTTAAGGATCCTACATTTTTGGCAAGCCCCCTTGCTACTGCGCTTCAAGACTTTAATGAGCATAAATTAAACGAAGTAATCGAAATAACAGCGGACGGCAATGCCGTACTTAAAAAACTAGGTAATATAAAGATAAAAGACCTTGGCGGAGCTACCACAGATATCGTGGTAAAAAGCACAACTCTAGGGGAGATGATGACCATAAAAAGCACTTCATCTCGTATTTTGAACGCTCTAAAATATAACTGTATAGAATCTCAGTATACCGATGAGACGGAAACTACTTACAAAACGGCTATGCTTCCTGTACTTGATGCTGAGGGCAAACCTACCTTTGATGTAAATGACAATCCGATACTTGTAACAAGAGACCTAATTGGCATAAATGATAGAATAAACACTTTGGTTATGAATGACATTCTCGAAATCACCGAAGCAAGCAATGTTATTCTTAGGAAAATGCGCACACCTACTCAAGCAGAAATAGATGATGGTAAACAAGACCTATTTGGCACAGAGGATTTACTACTTAACGAGCTTGGCGGAGCAAAGTTAACAGCTATTATTGACACCACCACCCTTGGCGAACTAATCACTATTGACGAAACTAGCGAGCCAATAATGCAAGCACTTGCATCCACTAGTATAGAGAATATCAATACCAGAATAGCTACCTTGCATCTTAACGAAATATTTAGGCAAACGGAACTAGATGGTGGCGCACTTAGTCTTATTCCATCAGACACTTTGCTTAACAATATTCCGTCCGCTATGACCACTGCAATGCTTAATTCTACGGTGGCAACACTAAAGCAAAAGGAAGTTTTGGCGGCGAATACCTTTAATAATATTGACAGTATGAAGTTCGAGCAAAGAGCTTTTGTTTATAACAGCAATATGAGCGACTTGCTTGGCGGTATGATTGACTTTGTTGGCGACCCAATTAACCTAACCGACCCTATGAACCCAACTGTCAATTACCAGTATGTCGCGCCCAATCAAACAAATATAAATAATGCTACTTACCCTTCTCTAACTGATTTTATCGCTGATTATACGCAATATGACAGCATCACTTTTGACTCAAGCGTAACAATCACTATTGACGAAACACTTGACGCAGACTTATTTAGTGAAGAGTATAATTGTTATGTAATACCATTGTTTAACATAATTACAGATAGCATTACTATTACCTTTGTCGGAACGGAAGAAGTAAAATTTGCTATATTTAACAGTGGAGAAATTACTCTAAATAACAATCAATGCGGATATTATTACACCCAAGACAGTAGCACACTTATGGTAGCTGTTGCTACTACCATAGAAAGTCAAGTGCAAAATCCGTAAAATTTATTATACTATTTTAGAGAGTGGCAGGTAAATCTGCCACTTTTTTATGCATAATAAGCCGTACTATGTCTTGCAAAAATGCTGTCATAGGCACTCCCAAAAACAAACCCCAAAAGCCGAAGAGTCCACCCCAAACAATTATGGAAGTCATTATCCAAAAACCGTTTAGCCCCACATATTTGCCCACAATAATGGGATATGTGGTAAAGGACTCCACTTGTTGCAAAATTACAATAAAAATAACAAAAATAAGCGCCTTGATTGGGCTTACTGCAAAGATTATTATTGCACTAAGTGCCCCTCCAATATATGCTCCTGCAATGGGGATTAGGTTGCCAAAACCCATAATGAGAGCGACTAAGGCGGCATAAGGCAGGCGAAGAATCACCATAGAAATATAGCACGCCGTCCCAAAAATAAAAGCTTCAATAACTTGACCGCCTAGATACTTTGAGAACTTGTTTAGGGCAATGTCCGTAACTTCTGACATTCTTTCTGTCTTTTCTTTGAACAAAAAAGTTATTAGTTTGGTTCCCTGTCTTTTTAACTTGTCACCATTTGCTAGTATCATAACGGACAGCGCAATTCCTAGCACAAGGTTAATTATTACCCTAACAAAGCTATTGGCTATGCTCATCATTTTTGGCGCGTAAGTGCTAAGCCTGGCGATGATATAATGATAAAGTTTGTCACCAAGGTTGACCACAATTCTGCCAAAATTACTGCTGGTTGATATGCTTTCCCAAATATCACCGTTGGACATTTGATTAACTATTGATTGCACGCTTCTTGCCGCTGCCGGAATTGCTATACCAATGACCGTAGCGAAAATTGCCAGGAAGAACAAAAATGCCATTAGTAAAGATAGTCCTTTCCTAACCTTTTCTTTCTTAATTTTTTTGAAAATTTTGTTATAAAAAAACACCATAGGCACATTTATTATAAGTGCAAGCACCACCCCAATAAAAATAGGTTGCAATATTACAATGCACTTGCCACAATATCCATTGATTAGCGAAAAGTTAAAAATAACGAAGGCTAGCAAGGCAATTAGCACTGCTTTTAGTACAAAGTCAAAGGGTATTTTTTTCATATTGATAGTATAATAAAAAAGCAAACTAATTATTACTTCATTATTAGACAAAATTATATAAGTATTATGATTTATAACAGCATTTTTTGGTTATAATTCCCTTATTGATTGGAGAAAAAATGCGTACAAAAACTAATATAGTCATGGGAGATGGAATGCCTTGCTTTGCCAAAGCGATAAAAGATATCTATCCTGCCGGCGGAATAGCCATAGTTTACCAAGACAAAGATAGCGCAGAAATGTTGTCAAATTTGCTAGGTGAAACCGATTATCGGATATACCTTTATACCATCGCCGACTGCTCGCAAAACTCATTAAAGGACTATGTAAGGTTTGTCGTCGGTATAGGCGATGACGAAGTTTGTATCGCAACTGGCAAACTGGCACAACACAAATCTCACGCATTTTTCGGGGAAAAAATAAGCTGTCAATACTTTTTGCCAAGCGCAAATAACTGCTTTGCGGAATTCGTTTTTTTCGACAAAAATGTTATAAGTATTGACAACGCAAAGTGTGTTGTTGACGGCTATGTGTGCGCTTTTTCTGCTATGACAGAGCTTCTTTTGGTTGCCTATTACGAAAGTGCAATGCCCTTTGTCGATAAAGGCATGCACGGCATAATTAAAGCTATCAAGCAACTACTGCTTTGTGGATGTGACAAGGATAAGTATATTGAAGAAATACTTAGGCTCACAAAGATAGCTATGGAATATCTCAATGAAAGGGGGATAAAATATCGCTATATCCAAAACGCAGTAAGGTATTATAAGAAAGGTACAGCAAATAGCTTTTTGGTGACTTACTTTGCTAATGCAATGCTTTTACTCTTTACAAAATGGAATTTTAATGATATATTGATACCAGCAGAAAATCTCGTTCCAGAGATTGCTATGGCGGACAGTTTTGGGCTGGATAACTCGCTTTTACTGAGCAAAGGAGAGCTTCATATTATCTCCCACAAGGTAAGAGGACAGCTAGTACTTCCAGGCATAGATTATCAAAAAATGTTTTCTGCACTAAAACAAGCTGTCAACAAGGATTCACCCCTTTTTGCAGGAATAAATAACAGAGGAATAATAAAGGGTATTAGTGGCTATGATTGATCTAAAAAATATTGATGTTTTTCTTTTTGACATGGACGGAACGCTAAATATGGGCGATGTTCCCATAAAAGGCGCCATGGACACACTTAGGATATTGGAGAAAAAGGGCAAGCAAATATGCTTTGTTACCAATAACAGCTCCAAGTCAAAGTTTGATTACTTCCACAAGATGGAAAAAATGGGTTATAATGCCAAACTTGAACAAATAATTACTTCTGGTATGGCTACCGCCCAGTACATAAACCGCCACCTTCCCTACAAGAGCGCATATATACTTGGTACAGACTGCCTAAAGCAAGAGTTCAAAGATTATGGTATTGAAGTAAAAGAGATTCATGAAGATGCCGATATAGTAGTGCTTGCTTTCGATACAGAACTAACATACGAAAAGCTCTTCCACGCAACTAACCTTATTGGAAAAGGTAAAATATATATTGCAACTCATCCTGACTATGTTTGCCCGTCTGACCTTGGCGACATGCCCGATGCTGGCGCAATAATGGATTTGATAGAAAGAACCAACGGCAGAAGACCTGATGTTGTAGTTGGCAAGCCCTGCCATCCTATGGCAGAATATGTATTTGACCACTGTAGCGTTCACCCGGAAAAGGTTGCCTTTATTGGGGATAGACTTTATACCGATATACTTTTTGGTATAAACAACAAAATGACAAGTATTTTGGTGCTGACTGGAGAGACTACACTAGAGATGCTTTACGCTTCTGACATCAAACCTGACTATGTGCTAGAATCCGTCAACGAACTAAGAAAATACTGCTAAAATATAACGCTCAGTAAAATGAGCGTTTTTTATTGCTTTAATAACTTTTTGTTATATTTTTATTGCTAACAAATATGCTACTTAACATTGACAAAAGCCGTAATTTTTTGTTATTATGTATACTATAATTACTAAACAGACAAGGAGGACTTTATGGGTTTTCATAATTCTTTGGTAAAAGGCTTTAATTCTATTATTGGCAAGTTTGACACAAATAGGCTAAAAGCTAAGACACCAGTTCAAGATATTACAGTTTTTAGCGATATACCATATCAAGCTACTGAAAACAAGTTCCACCTTCTTGATGTATATGCTCCCAAAAGTGAAAATCCGCTTCCTATTATTGTTGACATTCATGGCGGAGCTTGGATATACGGCACAAAGGACATAAACAAACATTATTGCATGACACTTGCTTCTCATGGCTTTGTGGTAGTCAATATAAGTTACCGCCTTATTTCGGAAGGTAATGACGGCACTTTCCCCAACATTTTAGAAGATATATTCTCCGCCTTTAACTGGGTGGAAAAGAACATAAACAATTACAACGGCGACCTAAACAATGTTTTTCTTACTGGAGATAGCGCAGGAGCACATTTAGCAAGTCTAGCGCTAAGCGTACTAACTACAGAAAGTTTTGCTTCTAAGCTTAATGTTAGTACAACTTTACAGTTCCGCGCATGCGCGCTAACTTGTGGCGTAGCCGACATAGAAGCCTACAACAAGCCACTGCCTTTATTTAGATATTTATTTAAGCTATTTTTGGGAGATAATTACAAAGACAGTAGTTTTCTAAAGCACTTGACCATAAAGAATAACAATGTAGAAGATTTTCCGCCGATGTTCTTAAATACAGCTGACGGCGACTATATGAAAAAACAGGTGCTAAGATTCTATGACATTCTGAAAGCTCGTTGCAAAAATGAAGTGGAGCTATGCTACATAAAGAAGCCCACCAAAAACAAACTAATACATGTGTACAATGTTTTGTACCCAGAATATGAGGAATCAATGCTGACAAACAATGCTCTCACTGACTTCTTCAAAAAATATATCAATTAAAGAGGTATAAATGAAAAAAATCCTTATTCTGCTACTTACCACTATGTTGCTAATTTTTGCGCTAGTTGGCTGTAGCGGAGCAGCAACTCCTTCCATGGCATGGGCAGATGCAGAGTCTTTGACCTATGATGTAACAAACACAGAATCCAAAGAAAAAATTGGAAGTATGACCATTGTTACATTAAGAACAACAAGTGACAATATTCTTAATGGTAGTACCTATGCTTCCAACACAAAAACTACTATTATTCTGGAGACCGACAAAGTAAAGTCAGAAACGGTTATTCTGTCCAAAGCATACACCGCTTTGGCGCTACAAAAAAACTATGTAGATAAGCTAGACGAAACCAAAAGCTACACACTAAATGCCCGCCAATCTGGTAAAAATTATATTTATTCTTTGAATGGTGGAGCGGAAAAAAAGCTAAAAACAAGTGGCAGTTATACCTTTAGTGAGTTTATTTATAGTTATATTAGGTGTTACCCAATAGGTAGCGTACCTGCATCAATAAAAATTGCCGACCCCATAAATAACAGCGTTGTGACAGTTAGTTCTGTTAACACCGGCGCCCAAGAACAACTAAATTTGTCCTATCCTGACGGCACAAAGACTGTTCCATGCAACATAGTAAGTATTAGTCTGTCATCAAGCCCAGTGGGTAAATCCATACTTGTTAGCTATGTGCCTGACCAAACCGCTTACCACATAATAGGTCTTTCTATGACACCGAGCAAAAAAATTCCTGCCAAAATCGTAGAAAACGACATAACTTACACACTAACAGATATGAAAGCAAGCGATATTTTATAAGAATTCCTTAACTCAACATTTTATCATAAATTAAGCGCTCACACCGAGCGCTTTTTTTTGACTATTTTTGCATCTGTCCCTTTGTGTTAGCAGCATTGACATATTTACCATATTATAATATAATATATCTATGAAAAAATTGCTTTTTCCGCTGCTTTTGGCAGTTTTGCTTACTCTCATTTTAAGCGGTTGCGCACTAAGTGCAAACGCAAATGAGTTATGGGTTAATGAAGCTAATAGTAGCGTAGAGATAGTAAACGATAATTCGATAACCGAGCCTACACCTATTGCAACATCTTCACCTAATATGGCATCGGGTGTGGATACAGGGCTTACAAGGCTATCAAACATTACCAATTTTGTAATTTTTATTTGTTTTAGTGACGAAGATTATTTCACTCCCCCTGCTGATGTAATCAATATGTTCGTGGGGGCAAACAACTCTTTGAAAAATTATTATCAGGAGCTATCCTATAACAGTTTTACCATTAACACGGTGTTTCCAAGGAATAATAACAATAGCTACTTTGTATATAAAGACACCAAAAGCAGGAAATATTATGAAAAAGTAACAGAAAGTTCTCGCCGTGCGGACGAAAGCGCGCTGTTAAATGCCGCAGTGAACGCAGCTTCTAATAAGTTTGACTACAATAACGCAGTGCTTGACGGCAACGGAGATGGATATGTTGATATGGTATCCTTTGTTGTAAGCGGTGGCAAAACATCGTGGGGAGTAATGCTTTGGCCACACTCTTGGTCGCTTGACTCAATTAGCGGTTCCACCAAATATTCTTCTGCAAAATTAAACGGTGTGTGCGTCAATGAGTTTTCTTTTACCTTTGCTAGTGGCAATAGCACGAGCTATATTTGTCACGAAGCAGGGCATATTTTGGGTATGCCCGACTTGTATCACTACAAGGATGACACCGACAAATATCCTGTTGGCTATTGGGACTTAATGCATCTAAATCAAGATTGTCCCACCCCGCAATTTACCACAACCTACATGCGCGATAAGTATCTAGGATTTGTGGAAGATAGTCAAATTGAGCCCTTAGTAACGGGGGGAGAGTATACGCTAAAACCTACCACGATAGCGAGCAAAAACGACACCCTTGCCTATGTGGTACAAATTAGTAGCAAGGAGAGCATTTGGATAGAATATCGGAACAACAAAGTATCCACTTATGATAGTTTGCTTAGCGGTAGCGGACTTATTGTTTACAGAATAAATAATACCGTAACGGGCAACGAAGACGGCAGACACAGAAACGCGTTATATCCCGATGAATTATATATTTTCCGCCCCAACATTAACGGCGTGGAGCTTACCAATATACAAGCTGCCTATGTGAGCGAAACTAATAGTCATTTTAGCAGTATCGGCGTGTCGGACACTAGCAAATACAATCAGTCGGGTATATACCTAAGCAACGGAGATAACACCGGCATAATAATTACTCCGATTTCACAAACTGACAGCAGTTTTACCTTTGACATAGACTTAGCCGAACATGACCAGTCAGAAATTGAAGAAATTGTTGTCAACAACCAACCTTACGAAATGTACTACGGAGAAGAGCCGCAGCCTGATGTCAAGATAAAGTACAAAAAGAACGGACTTTATGTTACCCCCTTGCGCTCTAGGCTTACCTTCACATACGACAGCGAAAGGATAGGCACACAAACTGCTACCGTTACTTATGTCGATGACAAAAACAACATGTCAAAGACATTCTCACTAATTATCAAAGACAAAGTCAACATTGACGGCGTATCAGTACTTAATTTGCCTTATATAACGGAATATGACATTGACGGCACCATAGATTTAAGCGGACTTGTGCTAAAAATCGTCACTTTATCGGGGGCGGAAGAACAAAAGGCTTATAACGAAGTCAATCGGAGTGATTGGCGCATCGAGGGTGTTGACAACACCAAAAGCGGCACTTACGGGGCGATAATAACCTACGAGCCGTTAGATATCTTTGTGCAAATAGCCATAAAAATACGCAGTAGCCTTGCAGGTATCGAAATATTGGAAGTGGACACCGTCACGATAATAAGACAGGGCGAAATGCCTACTCTCAATGTCGTGGGTGTCAACACTGACGGGAGCTACCGCAAGCTAGATAGGTACGAGTACCGAATAGAATCTTTTGTATCAAACAACTTTTGGACGGCGCAAACTCTTACCGTTACTTACATAAATAACGAAACATTTTTTGACACTACATCTATATATGTTGTGGAAGGCAAGCTCAGTAGAATTGATGTTACCAAGCCAAATATTACGCAGTATAGCTACGGTTCTAAATTGAACTTAAAAGGTGGTTTGTTGCGATTTGAATATGAGAGCGGCGAGTCTGTCTCAGTGCCAATGAACAGCTATTTTTCTGCCTTTAACGCGGTCTACACAGCCGACAAGCCCAGTGAACAATCCTTGGGTATAAGGATAGAAAATGTTACTTGTACATTCAAAGTAACTGTGCTGTCACAAAGCGGTGGGTTGCTGTCTGTGAGCCACCAAGAAATGTCCAACATTAGCATTGTTGGCACAGCTATTTACCTAAAAAAGGAATTTACACTTAGTGAACTATCCACTATCTTGATGAGTTATCTTGATATTACCTTCTTCCACGAAGAGTATTTATATGTAAACAACAATTCCTTCCCTAACTTGAAAATGGGTAACAAAATCAAAGTACTGCTAAGTAACGGAGAAAGGACCATTTCTACCTACTCAATTACTCTTATGGGCGACACTAATTTTGACGGTAAACTTAACTCTGAAGATATTTCTGGAATGATATACTTTTTGATGCAGGAGCGTACAAACATTTTTTACTTGGATGCCAACGATGACGGGCGTTATACACTAACGGACTTTGTCATATGGATAGCAAGGTTGGAGGGTTAATGCGCCAAGCAGTAGTTATTATTATTATCATAATTCTTGCGCTGTCCTTTGCTTCATGCACTACTGAGCATATTAGTAATGTAGTGTCAATAGATATTGATAATAACTCTTTTAAGGACTTGTACGATGTTGACGAACAATTAGACCTTACTAAAGCTACCGTTACCGCCACATACAAAAGCGGAGATAAAGTTACCGTGCCTTGTACTAGCACTATGATTGTAGGATTTGATACCGCTACAACTGGCGAAAAAAGTATGTATATTACTTACAATAAAGTAAAAAGCTCTCTTTGGGAATATAGAGTGGTTAATAAGGGTAACGAAACACGCAGTATCACAACAAGTAGTAGAATAAAGGTAAGTAGTAGCGAGCTGCCTAACGCCGCTAGTTATGCCTTCTCAATCACTGCTATTGACCTAGAAAAAATAAGCGCAATTAACTTTACTGTTACTTCCACTAGCGAGATAGGGGCAAACATAGACAAGTCTAACATAGAGATTACCAATTTACCTAACGGTTGGAAAGCGGCGCCGGAACGCATTGACGCTTACACTCTTAAGCTACTTGTTTACAAAACTTCCGGCATGGATATTGACTCTGATTTATCCTTTGCCACCCTTAATATTATAGAACAAAACATTGTACCCATTACTGTAAGCGGAATAACTGTAAGTGACGGGGTACAAGATTATTACCTACCCAACATAAAATAACCGAGGTGCGCAAATGTTAAAAATCATACCACAACCAAATGAAATTATCTATCTTGAAGGCAGTGTTGGCGATGGGCTGTTTACCGTTACCGAGCCGTCAATACCCAAAGAAGGCTATGAACTTTATCTCGAAGAAAAGGGCATAACCATTTATTCTTCTGACAAAGAAGGCTTATTTTACGGGAGAAAGACGCTAGAACAAATTATGCGTCAGTGCGAAAAACTGCCCAAAGTTATTATAAAAGATGCTCCTAAATACAGTTATAGGGGCTTTATGTTAGATTGTAGCAGGCATTTTTTCACAGTGGAAGAAATTCTTAAACAAATTGACATTCTTTCTCAGTTAAAAATAAACAAGTTCCATTGGCATCTTACTGACGACCAAGGTTGGCGCATGCAAATAGACCGCTACCCTATGCTAACTAAAGTAGGTAGCATAAGAGAACATACAAGGGGAGATAACATTCCCGTAGAAGGATACTACACTAAAGCAGAAATTTTACATGTAATTAAGTACTGTGAAAAAAGATGTATTGATGTTATACCAGAGTTTGATTTGCCAGGGCATTTTTCGGCGGCAATAGCTGCCTACCCCCACCTAAGCTGTGACTTTAAGGAAATACCTGTTAGCACGCATTTTGGGATACACTCTGACATTGCTTGTGTGGGCAAACCTAGCACAGCGGAATTTTGCAAAGAAGTCCTAACTGAGATTATGGAAATCTTCCCCAGCGAATATATGCACTTAGGCGGAGATGAAGCCTTAAAGCTAAAGTGGCTCACCTGTGAGCACTGCCAAAAGGCAATTACCGATAAGAACCTAAAAAACGAAGAAGAACTACAAGGCGAGTTTTTGTCGGAAATGGTAAGGTTCGTTAATTCCTTCGGCAAGAAAGCTATACTTTGGAATGACGGGCTACTTGGGGGCAACATAAAGGGCGACTATATTGTGCAGTATTGGAAGGAAAGCAAGCCCATTATTCAACTTACCAACGAAGAAGCGGAAAAAGGAAGAAAGGTAATCTATAGCCCGTTCTTTAGCTTTTATTTGGATTATCCTTGCGGAATGACTCCCCTGAAAAAAACATATAATTACCAATTCAATATAACAGAAAATGCCGTTATGGGCTTGGAAGCTCCGCTTTGGACGGAATATGTAGACAATGTAAATCAGCTAGAGTTTATGACATATCCCAGAATTATTGCGATGGCAGAAAGGGCTTGGTCTGCTAAGGGCGATTATGATTTGTTTATGAAAAAACTAGATAGCCTCTTATCTCACCTAAAGACGCTTGGCATAAACTTCAACCAAAAATACAACCCTGCGCCCCTAAGACGGATAGCGGAAACGGCAAAGTTCTTTATAAACACCATTGACCGTTCCATAATAAAAAGTGGCAAGGAAATGGCTTTTACAAAAAAAGCTATGCAAAAGAAATATAAATAGCTTTTAGGTAATAAATAAAGAAAAACTCCCTGTAGTTTTTAAGACTACTTATAACTTATTGCTTATAATAAGATAATATGCAATAATTTTGTCACATACTATTCGTTAAATAGACAGGTTACTTGATTTTATACTTTGTCATTACAATACTTGAGTTTATAATTTGTCATTGCAATACTTGAGTTTATAAGATATAATGTTATAGCAGTTTGGCAAAAGGATGAAACATGGAAATGATGACACCTTCGCAGGTGTGGGCAGGATTTGACCCCCAAAGCGAAAATCTAAATAGCATACTTATTAGTGAAGGCGGCAACAAAAAAACCTACACTTTTTTAGCTATGACCGCATCAGATGGCGAAGTTGTGGCAGAAATGAATGTTTTTTCGCCCACTTCCCCCACAAAAAAAACTGTGCTACTAGTGGGTGAATATTATCAACTGCCACAAAAGGATTTGATTGACGACCTTGTCAGTAAAAACTACCTTGTATGCTATGTAGACTATAGCGCGGTTGGTAGAAATACTGCAACGAGCTTTCCCCCGTCTTTAAGTTATGGCGTTATAGCAAACGCTGGCGAGCATTTAACAAAGCTTTGCCCCACGGCAAAGGATACCTGCCAATACCTTTATTCTGTTATAACCAAAAGAGCCATTACCTTTATCCAAAAGGAGCTTGAGCAAAAGGAAATTGTACTAGTTGGTATAAAAAGCGGTGTAGAAATTGCTATGCAAACAGCAGGCAGTGACAAAAGAATATTAGCTCTTGCTTGCATTTGCGGAGCTGGCTATACAGAGTATTTGGACAAGCCAAAGTATGAAGGGGAAGAAATTATAATAAATGACGAGCTAATTAAGTGGCTTACTTCCGTTTCTAGCGTAGCTTATGCCAAGCATATTAGTTTACCTGTACTTATAACTATTGGAAGCAATGGCAAACTTAGCGATATTGACAGATTATCCAACCTTATTACCTTAATGCCTGACAGCGATGTTAGAATAAATATTAGCCCAAGACACTTAGATAATATTAGCAAAAAAAGTTATAACAACTTTATCAAGTGGCTTGAAGTGGTGTTCCTTTACAGCACACCGCCAGAAACTCCCTTTTTGCATATCGATGTAAACAATGAAGGTGTAGTTTATTCCACAGTAAAAGCATCATCTTATCTAGAAATAGACCATGTCAAAGTTTATTATTCTTACGGCGACAACAACCACTCCACACGCTACTGGTACAGCTCTGTGGGAGAACCTGTGTCAGACTCGGAGTACTTAGCAAAAATGTCTGTTTGCTCTGATGAAGGTCCATTATTTGCTTTTTGTGAAGTTAATTATCGCAACGGTATGGTGCTAAGTAGCGTTGTTTATCACATAGACTTAGAAGATTATAAGGTAGAAAGGCAAAAGTGTGTTAACCTACCCATAATATTCCAGTATGCAACACGCCAGGGTAACTTTACAGAAGTAAGAGATGACGCTATAATAATGAATGAATCCATAGAAGAAGACACTTTACCTATTGAGATAAAAGGCATAAAGTGCAGGCTAGGCAGTATGATTACTTTTTTCAAGTGTCAGGATGTTCCGAGTACCAAACTGCTACAAATAGATACCTATAGTGACAAATTGAATTATGATTTTTCTTTATCCGTTATTAAGGGCGGTAGGGAAAGTAAAGAATATTTCTGTGAAAAAAATGTCACTGTCACAGACAGTTACTACAGTTTGAAATTATCTGTAAATGACTTCAAAGGCAAGGATTATTTGCCACTGGATAGTTGGCAAGATATTCGCGCGTTAATAATAAAAAGTGTAGATGTTACTATAGGCAAAATAATGTTTATCTAGTGTTAATAAAAGGAAAATATGGACAAAAAGGTACGGGATATAATTGTTATTTTTGTAATTTGCGCTCTGATAATGGGTGGGGCATTTTATTTTAGTCGTAATTATTTGGTCGTTTTCCCAATAGACGGCACTTCTATGGAGAACACCATAGAAGACAAAGAATATGTGCTACTGTTCAAAACTACAAAGGTAGAATATGGTGACATTATTGTATTTTTCTGCGAAGAAGAAGGAGAATACCTTGTTAAAAGAGTAATTGCACTACCTGGCGACAAAATAGAAATAAAATTTGACGAAGAAGACCAATGCTACTATACTTACCGCAACGGAGAAAAGTTGGTTGAAGACTACATCAAGGAGCCTATGACAGACCATTACTACGAACTATCGTTGGAAGTTCCTGAAGGCAAACTCTTCTTTTTGGGAGATAACAGAAACCACTCTTACGACAGTCACTATGGCCTGCTAGCAAATATTTCCAAGATAGAAGGCGTTGCTTTTTTGAAATATAGGAACTGGAAAAGCATAAAGATTTTGGCAAAAAATTAACATATTTACGATGTTTTTGCCCTGTGTTTGGCAAAAAAGCATTGTATTGTTTTATACTAATATAAAGGATAACTAGCAAAAATTGACAGAAGATAACTTAAAATGTAGTGACGAAATCCAAGATAATGTTGCTAATACTAACAAAGAATCACAAACACTTGCAAAGCAAACGATAAAAGAATTCCTAAAAAGCGTTTTGGTGGGAATATTCCCCGTACTTTTGGACCTTTTGGTAAGTTCACTTATTTTTTATCTGTTTTTTGCCAAAGCTCAAGGCATTACATTTACTAATCTACTCTTTGCCAAAGGCATCAATATCCCGTCAAACATTACGGTAATTGGCACCGCTGTGGGGTATGGTGTGGCGGCAGTACTAGCGTACTTACTTGCTGTCTTTTTTATTTTTGACAACAAAAAGCAAGGCAGAACAATAAAAGGCATCATTCTTTTTGTAATAGTAGAAGGCTTCGCTTACGGCTTTAATATTTTGCTTGGTTGGCTGTTTAACCTATTTATCCCATCCCTTTATGCTTACTTCTTGCGCATTTGCGTAAGTTATGTGGTAGTATTCTTACTTCGTAAATTTTTAATATTTATGCCAAAAAAGGACAAAACCGCCTAACAATAATCAAGCATTCCATCCCTATTTTTTGTGATATTTACTTTATTTGCTACTTATAGTATAGTATAACTAATAATTTTTTGAAGGACAAAAACGCCTAATAATAAAGTATTTCATCCCTATTTTTTGTGATATTTACTTTATTTG
>CAYJBW010000025.1:0-18582 GCA_964368255.1 uncultured Christensenella sp. | reverse complement strand
ACCTCTTTACCACCAATTGTGGTGGTAAAAATTTTACTTACTTTCATTGATCCTCCTGCGTCCATCACCCGATGGACAAATTTATATATATTTTTTATTGATTCCAAGATAAAAAGTTGGGGGAAGCCAAAGCAACCCCCACATTTGTTACTACTTTCTCAAACCAAGTTCGGCTATCAGCGCTCTATATCGCTCAACATCCTTATTTTTGAGATATCCGAGAAGATTTCTTCTCTTACCGACCATTTTTAACAATCCACGGCGAGAATGAAAATCCTTTGCGTGTGATGCCAAATGCTCGTTTAGTTGTGCTATTCTCGCGGTTAGTAGTGCAATTTGCACTTCTGGAGAACCTGTGTCACCCTCACTGCGGGCGAACTTTGCCATTAGTTCTGTTTTTGATAAATTATCCATTTTTTTACCTCCTTAATGAATGTTAGTTTGCCTTAAGCAAAGCATATATCCCAAGAAGGAGTAGATGATAGCTGTGCAAAAGGTAGATTATCAAAAGTAATTGTATCATATAAGTTTCGCGTTGTAAATGAAAAAAACAACAATTTATGGAATTTTACTAGCTGACGGTGAGAAAGCTATTATCGTTCCTTCTATTAGTTTGCCACAAACAACATTTTTCAAACGGTCATTATCATTAGTATAATAATAAACACTAGAACGACCAGTTCCGTCAAGCGTTCCACCGTCCAGTGTACCAACAGTATTACCGATATTATAGTTGGTACCTTGATAAGTCACATAAGCATTTTCTACAGTGTCAAAAGCTAGCACACTCAAACTATTTACACGCAGTCCTGCACTAATCGTGCCACTATTGTATCCAACAAGTCCGCCAATGTTAATATTGTAAGAGCCAACACCGCTATACATAATGAACTTAGTAGCGATACTGGCAGTTACATCATACCCACTCGTTGCTGTGCTATAAATTCTGCCTGTGTTGTAACCTACTAGTCCGCCAATATATAATGCATCTCTATCATCGCAATCAACTGAGATATTTGATATTACTTTTACATTCTTAATTGTTCCTTGATTATGAGCAAACATACCCACATAGCCGTCATAACTTGACTTGTCCGTGTAGTTAAAAGTAACGGTAAAGCCATTGCCATTAAATACTCCGTTATAGGGATTATTTTTGTCGCCGATAGGTCGTAATATGGTTATATCATTAGTTAGGATGTAAGACTTTGTTAGGTCTTCGCCTGTTAACGCGGTAAGGACTTCACCGTCAGAAATCTCTATGGGCCACTGCGCGTACAAATTGCAATCTACTCCAACATCCCAGTCAAATAGCCCTATGCCGTTTTCGTCCGCATACCTTTTGCCCATTCCAGAATTCTCAAGAGCATCATAAGCATTATACCAACCGCAGAATCTATCCTGAGTGTAAGTTGTATCCGTTTCTTCGTGGTAAAAATCTGCAAATACAAATGTAAAAGGCTGTCCGTAAGGCACTTGCTTGGTGGCAAAAAGAACATTATCTTCTGCGCTCGTGTACTGCAAATAAAGTCTTACAGTAACCGTCTTGTTTTGCCAAGCAGGATAAATAGTATAAACTGGATTGCTTTCACTGCTCTCAATGGACCAACGAAGGTAACTACTACCTAGTTCGTCTGTAAGCATTTCCTGCTTAGTCTGCCCACCTACTATAGTTTTTAGATACCAACCAACAAATATTAAACCTTCTTTTGAAGGAACTGGTATTGTGTAAGGTTGACCAAAAAGAACATTTTTATATTCGCCTTCCACAGTCAAATTGGCATCTTCTTCAAATACTAGCTTATAAACTTTGTCCACCCACACTGGATACAGCGTAATGCTGTCATCAATAAGGGCATAAGTCCAGTTCCCTTCGCTTGGATACTCAGTATTTGTTGCGGTACGCCACTTAGATAAAGTCATATTAGCAAGCGATGCTTCTGGGAAAATATATGCTTCGTCATAAGTCACATAATATGTCGTTTGTTCCATTGAAGCATTGTGTTCAATAGCAAAAATTATCTCGTATACCTTTGCTTCCCATTTGCAGGTAAGTGTAATATTGTAAGGAATGGTATAGCCGTCACCAGTAACATCAATAACTTTGTTACTATCGTCCAGCCACCCTGCGAACTGGTAACCTGCTCTAATAGGTTTTGGTACATTAGCTTCGTTTATTGTTCCTGCTATGTCAGAAATAACACCAATTTCTATGCCGCTAAACTTAGCCACAGCAAGTCCTGTGCTTAAATTGATTAGGTATTTGTCGCTACTAAGGTTCCATAAAGTTTGGTAATTCTGTTTAATTCCGCCTTCATAAGACACATAAATCATCAAACCATTATCGAACTTATAACTAAAAGAGTTCGCAGTTATTGTGGGAACAGTTGTCACACCTTCCACAGTGTACAGCTTGTACATGTTGATAGCGCCTACAAAAGCATAGGGTGAAATAATACTTTCGCTACCACCAAAATGCACTTCTTCTAAACAAAATCCAAAAAATGCATATTCTCCAATTGTACTTACGCCTAAATTTTCTGTTGCTGTTAACGGAATATTTATAGTGCTTAAGCTTCTATCGGCACGCGCCAAACGAAGTGCGCCATCTCTTTTTGCATATACCATAACGGGGCTATCTACTTCAGCGAAGAAAGAAAGCTCATCAATGCTTGCTAGTTTGTAGTTCTCGTTCCGTGAGTTTTGGTCGTTATTAAAGTAGTTAAGAATATTTGTTTGACTGTCCCCACCGCTAATGTCTTCAACTAACACATATTCGGGTTTGTAGTCGCCAAACATACCATTGTAAGTAATTGTGGCGCCCATAACTTGGAACTTAACATATATAAGTCCAGGAATATTTATCGCATTAGCATTGATATTTTTGACACTGCTGGGTATATAAAGCGCGGCAATATTACTATAACTAAAGGCATTTTCACTAATAATTGACACTGACAAATCTTCTCCACCTGTGGGGTTGTTTATGTCAAATTCTGTATCCAATCTGCCTGCTGGGTACAAATAAATAGTGCTTGGCTTGCCTGCTGTATCGTATGCTTTGTCATACTTATAAAGAACACCATCAAATGCTTGAAAAACTGAATCTGTTGTATATTGCACACTAAAGCTAACCAAACTGAAACAATGGTTAAAAGCATTAGTAGCTATTTCGTCTGTCTCTGCGCCAAAACTTGCACTTTGTAAATAATAACAATCAAGGAATGCATTGTCCCCTACATATTTTAGTCGAGAACCTGCCGATAAAGCAAATTTTGTCAGTTTGGTATGGGCAAAAGCATAACTACTTATGCCAATCAAATTCTTCTTTAATGTAATGCCACCACCAAGCGCTAAAGTGTCACCAACAAAGTTGGTACAACCATAAAAGGCATAAGCTCCGATGTATGCTAGGTCAGAATTGTAAGTCAAATTTATTTTTTGCAAACTAGTATTATTACTAAAAGCGCCTTCTGCTATTTCTGTAATTTTGTCACCGAGCTCGTATACCGCATCCGTACCCAAATATTTATAAAGTATGTTGTTGGCAATAATGCTCTTTTTGTTTAGCGTCTTGACCCAAATTGTATCGTTAAATGCTCTGTCTTGCACTCGTTCAAGTCTGCTACTTAACGGTATTTCTACAGTTGCTAGCAAAATACAATCGTTAAATGCTTCCACACCAATAGAACTAACCGCATAGTGCAAATTAACTGGTATTCTTATCGTGGTAAGTGTACGGTTGGCGCCAATAATTTCTGAAGTGGTAGCCGGCGTTCTAGCGTTCTCGTTATAAATTTCTCTATACAGTAGACTTTTGTCGGAATTCGTTTCTATAACGGACAAATCATTGACATCCGTACTCACTCTATTTTCAAAATTAGATATTTGGCTATATTCCATATAGGTGTTACGATAACTTGCATCTACACAAATTGTATTGATATTTGCGTTGAACAAACTTTCTCCCAAGCTAAAATTAACGGCATTAGGATTAACTGACGAAAAGTCAATATAGTCAATATGTACACTATTAAAAGCATTGTTGCCAATCTTCCTTATGGTGCTAGGCAAAATTATACCGCCAATAAGGTTGTTATAAAAAGCATAAGGTTTGATTGTGTCAACACCCACACCAACGGCGTATTTTGCGGCAATCTTGTTTGCCGGATAGGCGATAAGTTCTGTACCGTCATAGTTAAAAAGTATACCGCCAATGCTAGAATAAGTTCTGGAAGTACCACGAATAAGTATTTCGCTTAGCTGACTGCAATTTTTGAAACTGCCGTCTTCCACAACTTCTACTGACGCAGGTATTGTTAGCTTCCTAAGCATACTAGCGTTCTCAAAGGCTTCCGCCCCTATGCTAATAATAGGCAAATTGTTGTGCTTGTCTGGGATGCTTACTTCTGTATCATTCCTTGCATAAGAAAGTACTTTGTATCCGTTTACCCCTGTGGGACTAATGGAGGGGTTGGACTCATACCCTATTCCTAGCACTCGCCACAGTCCATAAAGGGTGGTTTCTACATTTACATTGTATGGGAAAGTGATTTTTGTCGCCGTAGTATTGTCTATTGCGGCATCTCCTTCCGTTCTAGTTGTTGTCCAGCCGTCAAATACATACCCTGCTTTGGTTAATGCGGGGATATCTCCTTGATTAAGAAAGTTCGTGCGCCGTACACCAATACCAGTGTCGGAGTTGGTGACAAAGCTAATGGTATTTATTACCGCTTCGCTATATGCTTTGTAGGTATGGTTAGCATCCATAGTAACTTGTGTTATTGATTGGGTATCAACCTTCTTGTCATTATCTGTCCAGTAGTCAAAATAAAATCCGCTTACCGCCACCCATTCTACAGTAACAATGGTACCTTCATCATAAACTGCCGTAAAAAACTCCCCGTCAAGAACTACTTCTTCATCCAAAGATATGCCGTCAATTTTGATAGGCACACCGTTATAAATACGCAAGGTATATTGATTTTTGTCTTTGTTAAGCAGAACAATTTGGAAACGAGCTTCGCAAGATTCATAAATAAGTTTTACAGTTTTGGTACCGGCAGAGTCAAGCAGTGTGCGACTTTCTAAGGCGACCATTGCAGGGGTAACTGATATCATTTCTTTGGTGCCATCGCTCATTGTAGCAATTATGCGGATTTGTGTAACATCAAGCTCCCCAGCAAAAACTGCCTTTGGAACGGTGCTATTATCTACGGCAATAGAAGCAACAGTTACCTTCTCTTCTATAATTGTTGGCGCATCAGTAGTACATGACGCCAAAGCAAATATCATTGCTAGAGCAATTATAACAAAAATAATCTTACTTAGTCTTGAACGCATTGACACTCCTAAAAATGTGCATAGTAGTACATATAGTAATAATATAACATATTAGTGTAAATAAATCAATAGACGAAGCAACAAATTTTGCCGTTAAATTAAGTAAAAATCTCTCTTGTTTTCCAATGTTTTTTGTATTCTTTCTAAGTACTCATTAAAGCCTCTTGGGGAGGAAAATCTCTTTATTTTGCTGTCAGTAATTCGCTTAGACATAGCCCCGCAGCCCATTCCAATAATTGATGCACTCTCTTCCATCATATCAATGTTATATTTGCACTGCTTACCTTCCTTGCAAAATCCAACATTTTCTAAATTATCTGACATATTTTTTTGTCTGTACATGTAATACGGCAAATACTTATTCTTTTCTAAAATATCATAGGCGTAAGTCACCATATCGTCAGCAAGTCCGCTACTACTCTTTTTGCCACCCTCCATACTAAGCACAGAACCACGCTTCAAACTTAGCGTATGGATTGTGATATTCTCTGGCGACAAACTAATAGCTTGGTCTAAGCTGTAGCAAAAATCTTCATAGCTTTCATTGGGGAGCATTGCAATTAAATCCATATTTATGTCAAAGCCATAACTTTTCGCCAAATGAAAGCTATGGTAAATTTCTTCCACTGTGTGCCGTCTGCCAATATTATCTAGCGTTTTTTGATGAAATGTTTGCGGATTTATCGATATTCTAGTGACATTATTCTTTTTTAGGGTATCAAGCAATTCTTTATCTATTGTATCTGGCCGTCCTATCTCTACAGTAAATTCTTTGCCGTAATTTGACAGCGGAGCAAGAAGTGTATTTAACATTTCGCTCCCAATACTTGACGGCGTACCCCCACCCACATAAATAGAGCTTACATTGTAATCTTTTACTTGCACAATCTCTTTAGCGTTAATTATATCGGCTTCTACGCACTCAATATACTTGGGTAGCTCCTTTTTGATACGATACACTTCTGTGCTAATAAAGGAACAATAATTACACCTAGACGGGCAAAAAGGTATATTCAAAAAAAGTCCAACGCTTTTTTCGTCAGTGTTTATGTAGCTTTCTTGGTTTTTGACACACTTTGATATTAACAAAGCTCTATTTTGGGTAACTGAAAAATTATCTATAAGATACTCTACTGCGTTATTTGTGACAAGAGATAGCTCTCTAAGTAGCTTTGTTGGTCTAACACCAGTCAAACTGCCGTATGGTAAATTAACACCTAAGTTCTTGCTCAAATATGTGTAAAGACTGTTTTTTAGCAGCCTTTTGGTAAGTTTTTTGTACAGCAAATCATTTTTACGTTCTATCGCCAAACTGTCTGTATAATCTCCCCAAATATTACTACTAATTAGGCAAGAAAAAGTACCATTATGGTAATGATACTCACATTTTAGGGTGTTTTCTGCGTTGTTATCAATTTCTATATACGGAATAAATGAACGGGGAATATCCTGCAAGTCGTTCAAATAGTCGTCAGTAGGAAGTTGCAGATTAAAAGCATACATAGTTAGTCAACCAAAATCGGATTGTACTTTTTTTCTTGCGAAAGTTTTGTAGGCATATCGTGACCCGGGTATACGGTATACTCGCCTTTTAACGAAAAAATCTTGTTTGTTATTGAGTCCTTTAGTTGTTCCATAGAACCACCAACAAAGTCTGTTCTGCCATAGCTTAGATAAAAAATAGTATCGCCACTAAAAATTGCTTCATCCATAACATAACAAACTCCGCCCCTGGTGTGCCCTGGTGTATGCACTACCGTTAGTTCAATGTCGCCAAAGGTTAGTTTTTGGTTATCTTCTACAAAAAAGTCCGCAGTAACAGGTTCGATTTTTAAGTGCATATCAGCGACTATTTTGTCACCTACTAGTAGCATATCGCTGTCTGCCTTATGAATATAAACCTTTGCGCCCTCTTTTGATAGCTTACTAACAGCCATAATATGGTCAAAATGTCCGTGAGTGAGTAGCACAGCCGTAGGCTTTTTACCTTCTTTTTGCAGGTAGTCTTTTATCTTTTCATATCCGCCACCAGCGTCAATAATAACCGCGCCGTCATAGCTTTCTGTTGTGAGAATATAGCAGTTGGTCTGTAAATAACCTACTTGAAGTGTCTTTATCTTTACCATAAATTATAACCTTTGTTTAATTGCTTCTAAGAACTCTTGACTATTAACTCCCTTGGCTTTGCCGTTAAAAATACCAACTAAGTCTTTAGTCATTATGCCGTCTTCTATTGTTTTAATGGAAGCATTTTCTAGTTTGTCCGCGAATGCAACCAGGTCGGGCAAGTTGTCAAGTTGCGCTCTCTTTCTTAGCGCGCCCGTCCAAGCAAATATTGTAGCCATTGGATTGGTGGAAGTTTCTTCCCCCTTTAGGTGTCTATAATAGTGACGAGTAACTGTGCCGTGAGCCGCTTCGTACTCGTATTTTCCGTCTGGGGACACAAGAACTGATGTCATCATAGCAAGACTGCCAAAGGCTGTAGCTATCATATCGCTCATCACATCGCCGTCATAGTTTTTGCACGCCCAAATCATACCACCGTTGCTTTTTACTATTCTGGCAACAGCATCGTCTATTAGTGTGTAAAAATATTCTATCCCAAGTTTATCAAACTTTTCTTTGTATTCACTATCAAATATTTCTTGAAAAATATCCTTAAAACGGTGGTCATAAATTTTGCTTATGGTGTCTTTGGAAGAAAACCACAAATCTTTCTTTACATCCAGCGCATAATTCATACAGCTTCTAGCAAAGCTGGCAATACTTTTGTCGGTATTGTGCATAGTTTGTATTATGCCAGAATCGGGCAAATCAGCTATTGTTATGTTTTCTCCACTTGGTAAAGTAAAAAATACCTTTCCGCCACCCTTTACATATGCTTCCACTCCGCTATACACATCGCCATAAGCATGACGGGCTATAACAATGGGACTTGTCCAAGTAGGAATAAGTACTTGTATGCCTTTAGCTAATAAGGGCGCCCGAAAAACTGTCCCGTCAAGCATGCTTCTTATTGTGCCGTTGGGGCTTTTCCACATCTTTGATAATTTATATTCTTCTACTCTTTGGGCATTGGGGGTAATTGTAGCGCACTTTACTCCCACACCGTATTTTTTTATTGCTTCTGCGCTTTCTTTCGTTACCGCATCTTTGGTATCTTCACGGTTTTGCAAGCCCAAATCAAAATAAACTGTTTTCAAATCCACATAGGGCAAAATTAGTATATCTTTTATTTTTTTCCATAGTATTCTGGTCATTTCGTCCCCATCAATTTCTACAATGGGTGTTTTCATTACAATCTTCGTCATCTATCTTCTCCTAAATCTTTACTATTTGTGTAATTTCGTCCCCGACAATTTTCACAACGGATGTTTTCATTACAATTTTGTCAGTTAACTTGTCTTAAAAACTTTTTACATTTTTATTCTTGTATGTGCAAAACATAATTTCGTAGTCACCGTCATTTATTATTTCGCTTTGGTCGATAAGTTCCCAATCGGGGAGTTTATCTAAGTTCTCATAAAAAACTGTCGCCTGACCGTCACTAAGTACTTTAGTAACATAATTTGTGTCGCAATATGGTAGCATTGTGCGGTAGAACATTGCGCCCCCAACAATAAAAACATCGTCAGTGTCATAGCCTTTTAGCACGCTAGAAAGTTCTTCTAGGCTCTGTACAATTATACAATCTTCCCTTACTTCTCCGCCCGGAAAAAGCACTATATTTGTTCTATTTTTTAACGGCTTTCCACCAGGAAAACTCTTTAGGGTATTGCTCCCCATAACAATTACTTTGTTTAGAGTTTTTTGGCGAAAATAATCCATATCTTTTTTTAAGGAAAAAAGCAAATCGTTATTTTTGCCTATACCCCATTTGTTGTCAACAGCTACTATTGCTTTCATAATCTTTCTCCTATACTGCAACGGGCAATTTTTTACCCATAAGGTGGAATTTGTAGTCTTCCAAAACAAAATCATCCACAGTGAACTTATAAAAGTCTGTTATTTCGGTATTCATGATAAGTTTTGGCGCTTCAAACTGCTCTTTTTTCATTATTTCTTGCAAAATAGGAATATGTCTGTCATAAATATGCGCATCGGCTATTACATGGACTAGTTCCCCTGCTTCCAAGTTACTAACTTGGGCTAGCATTTTTATCAAAATAGCGTACTGCACCACATTCCAGTTGTTGGCAACCACCATATCATTACTTCTTTGATTAAGTATACCGTTTAGCTTGTTGCCCGATACATTGAAAGTCATTGAGTAGGCGCAAGGGTAAAGATTCATTTCGTGCAAATCTGCAAAGTTATAGATATTAGTCATTATTCTACGACTGTTTGGGTTGTTTTTCAGGTCATAAAGCACCCTGTCTACTTGGTCAAACATACCTTCTTTGTATTTGTGTTTTTGCGCTAGCTGGAAGCCATATGCCTTACCTATAGAGCCTTTTTCGTCCGCCCAACTATCCCAAATATGGCTATTAAGGTCGGCTACATTGTTGGACTTTTTTTGCCAAATCCAAAGCAGTTCATCAACCGTTGCTGCAAAATTGGTCTTTCTGATAGTTAAAATGGGCAGTTCTTTGGATAAATCGTATCTATTTACTATTCCGAACTTTTTTATAGTGTGCGCAGGCGTGCCGTCTTCCCAAACAGGTCTTACATTGCAATCGGTATCCCACACACCATTAGCTAAAATATCTTCCATATTGGCAATAAATACTCTGTCTGCATAACTCATTTCTACAATTCTCCAAATATATATTTATACATATAGTTACATTTTTAGTTATAAATGTCAAGTCAAATGGTAAAATTATTGACATATAACCATAAATGTGTGTTATAATTTTAGACAACTAACAAAGCCGTTTGGAGCAACTTTATAATGCAAACAATTTACAAAAAATACAAAGAAAGATTTATAGAAATTAGCGGAAAAAACCGCAGTCTTTTTACCAAATCCATAGTAAAAAAGTATACCTATGATTTAGGCGCAATACTAGAGAACTTTGACAGTGATGATTTCTATAACTTTCTGTGGCAACAAAAACGCAATTTTACTGTAATAAATGAAAAAATTAGTAAAAAGATTGGCAAAATTAACACCAAAACGCCACCAAAAGAAGTACCTTTTGTATATGAAAGTGACCTTCCGCTTATAGAAGTTAGCGACAAAGAACCTAAGGGTGACCATATAGCATTTTTGTCAAGACAAGTAGGTGACCTAAAATACCTAAAAAGAGAAGTGGAAGAAATTCAAAACGATACAGGTAAGTATGACCTATATGTCGGCTTCCCCTATGTGTTTGGCAAAATCAGTAATGATATCCCAGTCAAAGCACCCCTGCTACTATTCCCTGTCAAAATAAATGTAGAAATTGACAGCGTTACGCTAGAACATATTGACAATCAACCTGTTATTATAAACAAAAGTTTTATCCTAGCTTACTGCAAAGAACACGGGCTAAAGACGGACAATCTTATTCAAGAATTCGACCCGCAAAATGATAGTTCATTCAATAATATTTATGAAGTTGTGGACTACCTAAATAACAATGGCTTCAAGATTAGGTACCAAAAACGAAAAGGACTGTTACCCTTTGACCCAGTTAAAGAAATTTCTTTCGATGCCTTAGAACTAAAGAATATGGCTGTACTTGGTCGCTTCCCCTTAGCTAACCCCATCTATAATGATTATCTGCAATTAGAAAAATACAACCTTAGCACCCCTAGCATTGATTTACTATTACAAGGAAAGACAAAGAAACAAAAAGTAAAGAACAAAAAGCCTGTTTCTTATACTATGAACGAACTAGATTATTCTCAAGAGAACGCCATAGAAAAAATAAACAGTTCTAACAATATAGTGATTTATGGACCGCCAGGAACGGGCAAAAGTCAAACCATTGTCAATATAATAAGTGATGCGCTGTGCAAGAATAAAAGAGTACTTGTGGTAAGTCAAAAACAAGCTGCGCTAGATGTTGTTTTTTCTCGGCTAGGCAAACTTAACTGCAAAGCAATGCTTATTCCTGATGCGGAAAAGTACAAAACATTGTTTTTTGACCGCATAAAACAAATGCACACAAAACTGCTTCGTGACAACACAGAAGAAAACCAAAAGCAGTACCAAAATTACGAAATAAATATCAATAAAGAGCTGTCTATTCTAACCAATATTAGCGACACTTTATTTAGTAAAAATGAGTTCGGACTATCCTTACAAGAAATGTACGCAAAAAGTTATAACATCGGCAAAGACAACAAAGATTATTTGTTATACGAAGCCATGCTAAAAACGGATATTATTGATAAAGATTACCCCACTCTTGCGGAAAATATCAAGTATATTAACGATAAAAATATCGCAGAACTGTTCATAAAAAAGCAAGAACTTGTGCGTGATAATCCTATGATAGTGCATATAAAAAATGACCTTGATATGCACCAACTCAAAGAAACACACGCTTTTTTGAATAGGGTTATTAGTAGCGCCAATCCACCTTTTGACTTTTCTAAATATCCAAAATCCAGGTACCTTACTACATTTTATTTGGAAAAAGCTGCCCCAAACCGCATCGCCTTGGAAAGAATAGCGGATATGCTGACAAAAATTGAACATCCAGAGCTTGCTAACGCTGTTAATTTATCGCTATTTCCGTTGTTTTTGCCAGTTTTCCCCTTAGTAAAGTACCGCTACAATATGTATCGTAAGAACATAAATATTGACCTTAATATTGCGCTAAAAGCTCTCACTGATTACGAAAAGCAGTTCCGCACACTTTCTGTTGTACTTGATGACGAAGGTTATGCGCTCGCTATGGGGGGCGTCCTTAACGGTAATTATGAACTGCTAAAAAATATTCTTTCTGCACTAGAAAACTATGTAGCAATTCGGGATATGAACAAAGTTCTTAACGGTCTTACTGAAGATATCAAAGAAATACTAGATTATAGCTACGCTTTGTCGGATAAGTCCATTCATAGTTTCAACAACATAATAAATATGGTACTTCCTATAAGAATTTATCACGAGATTATAAAAAATGACAAATATATAGAAAACGCACTCTCTGATATCGTCAACTTTGACAGCATGCGTCAAAGGATTTTGCAACTAAAATCCGACCAAAGAGAACTAACTATAAGTCTAGCTTTGGATAAATTTAGTAGTGAATACGCCAATTATTTTGACACAAATCCGCAGTCAAAGGATTATTTATACCAAATTCAGAAACAGCGCGCACTTTGGCCAATAAGAAGGATGCTTGAGTTCTTTGACGAATACTTGTTCCGCTTATTCCCCTGCTGGCTACTATCCCCACAGACGGTAAGTTCTATCTTCCCCCTAAAAACGGGAATGTTCGACCTGGTTGTCTTTGACGAAGCTAGTCAAATGTTTATAGAGAACGCTCTGCCTACTATTTATCGTGGTAACAACATTGTTGTTGCTGGTGACAGCAAGCAGTTGCGTCCATCTTCTACCTTTGTCAAAAGGTATCTTGCTGATGACAGCTTTGATTATAACCTTGACCTATCCACCCAAGCAGCACTCGAAGTGGAGTCTTTGCTTGATTTAGCCACAGCAAAGTACACTCCTGTCAACCTTGTTTACCACTATAGGAGCGCATTCTCTGAGCTTATTGACTTTAGCAATATGGCTTTTTACGAAAACAAACTACAAATTGCGCCTAATATTACGCTATGTACAGACAACCGCCCCATTGAACGGATTAAGGTAAAAGGTCTATGGCAGAACCGTCACAATCACGAAGAAGCCGTTGCCGTAGTAAAATTGTTGCGCACTCTACTTAGAGAAAGAGAATATAACGAAACTATTGGCATAGTAACCTTTAATAACGAACAAAAAGAATACATTGAAGATGTGCTTGACGCTGAAGCTGACAAGGTAGCGGTATTCCGTAGACAACTTTATAACGAACAGAACCGAATAGAAGATGGAGAAAATCATTCTCTCTTTGTAAAAAATCTAGAAAATGTGCAAGGTGACGAAAGAGATATCATTATTTTCTGCATAGGCTATGCTAGAAACGAAAGTGACAAGGTAATAGCGCAGTTTGGCTCACTTTCTACCGAAGGCGGAGAAAATAGGCTAAATGTTGCTATCACTAGGGCAAGAAAAAAAGTTTATGTGGTAACTAGTATTGAGCCGGAAGAACTTGACAAGGCAGAAACCACCAAAAACAGCGGTCCAAAACTACTGAAGAAATATTTGCAATATGTTAGGGCGGTAAGCGCTAATGACGGGCTAGAAGTTGAGAAGGTATTAAGTACATTTGACTCAAAAAGTAAGCATACCACCCAAAACGGCGCATACGAACAGCAAATTAAAGAAGGACTTGAGCAAATGGGCTACACGGTCTATACTAACCTTGGCAACACCTATTATAAGTTATCTTTAGGTGTCTTTGACAAAGAGCTGAACCGCTTTGTACTGGGCATAGAATGCGATTACCAAGCCTACCAAAGTAGCGACAATGTCCTTGAACGCGATGTTTATCGTATCAAATTCTTAGAAAAACGCGGTTGGAAAATTGTTCGTGTTTGGTCAAGAGACTGGTGGCAATCCAGGAAAAAAGTGCTAGAGAATTTAGCGTCTATTATCGAAAGAGAAAAAGCTACTTTGCTTAAAGCAATATAGCCTTCTAAGCTTTTTTGCGATACATCATCATACAAAATACTTTTATTCTAAAAATGCCTTGTGATAATTCACAAAGCATTTTTTGTATTGTCAATAATTTTGTCCTACTTTAGTTGCTCAATTCTATTGTCAAAGCAAATCTAGCAGGT
This sequence comes from uncultured Christensenella sp., assembly GCA_964368255.1. Taxonomy (GTDB): domain Bacteria; phylum Bacillota; class Clostridia; order Christensenellales; family DTU072; genus CAG-1782. Next base: position 4,419 of record CAYJBW010000025.1, on the reverse strand, counting down.
GGTCCGCCATAAAATACAAGCGGTGTGGGACCATCAAACCAAGCCTTTACTATGAAACCTTGAGCTACACCTTCTGTACCGTTAGATGCTGCTATTTCTGTGCCAATAACAATGGGGCTAACTTTGTTTGCAGAAATTGCCAAATGCTCTGGCACTTCTGGGTTGACCCTATATACATTGGTTAATGATGCAAAATTGGGAGCAACTCCTACAACATTTGTTTGCACTCCACTACCTGTAGTAGAATACGAAGTATAATGAGTTTCCCAGTTAGATGGTTTTGATGCAAGCAAAGCTCCACCGCCGGCTGCATAATATTTGCCTGTTTCCCAAGTGGGAGCAACTTCTACAATAGCGACATAATCGGTATTGCTTGTGCTATAATTCCTAAAGTTGTTTGCCCAGTCTGTGGGTTGCGCCACTAGTTTAGTGAATGACCGCTGTACCAATCCTACGATTTCGCCAGTGCAAAACTCCGCATTGGTAAAGACTAGTTTGCCTGTGTTTGCCGCAAATACTGCTATTCTTAGTTTTGAGTTATTCTCTCCCGTTACATTGGCAGAAAATTTTATTTTGGTTGCCACTTTTGCGTAGTTAACAACATAAAAGATATTGCTTCCACTCACTGAACCTTTGCCTATATAGGGTTCAGTCGGGGCGTGGTTAGTATAGTTACCTTCCGTTGCATCCGCAGAATAAAACTCTGTATCGTTGCTAAAAGTAAATTCTCCATTTTTTAGTGGCGCCATTGAACTGAATACACTTTCATTAAGAACATCATAGAAGTTCATAAGTGACACGCCTTTTGCTGTTGCGTCCCAACCAACTGCTATATTGGGTACCTTAGAAGTAGCGGAATTGGCTCCTACATCTACGGGCGTAAGTGTGTTAAGTGAAACCACAGTTTCTAACTTATTTGTAATATTAGTTATTTCTGTATCGGTATCTTCTAAGACTTTTATAAGACTTTGGGAATACTCAATAAATAAAGAATAATGATTTTTTGCCAAAAAATCGCGCGCAACTACAAGTTCAGTAATTTCCGCCAGGTCTTCTACATACAGACTGTTAATATAGTCTACTAAATTATCAAAATTGAACCAAACATTTGTAAAGAAGTCATCCTTCACAATGAGTCTTACCCCATCGTCATTTATGCGCAATGAACCAATAAAGTAGGACACCATATTCAAGACATTCAGCTGGCTAAGTGGTTCACCTTTGTCATTTTTGAAGTCATTATCGACAATTTTTGCCGCAACTTCGCTAACATCCAAATAAAATTTGTATACACACTCCAGCTTATTATTTACCCAATCATAGTAGAAACAGCGGTTTTTGTAGAAATATACTGCCTTTACTATAGCATTCTTGCTGTTTAACACTTCGAGAAATAAATAATTGTCGATAGAGTCTTTTTGGAAAATCTTTGCCGTCACATTTAGCTTATAATCAAGCTGGGTTGCTCCATACATTGTCATATCCGCAGAAACTTTGAATGCTTTATCTACATAAGAAATGTATTTGCTTTGCTTGGCGTTATTTACCACAAAATCAATACTGACATTGTCTTTTTTGCTGGTGACAAACTTCATTAGTTCCAAATCTATTTTCAAATTCTCGCCAGGGAAAAGCATGGTGTCTTTCTGCTTGGAAATATCCACATCAAAATTAAGCTTAAATGCTGATATCTTTCTACTTGAAGTGGTAAAACTAAGCTTTACAGTAGAATCAGGGAAATCTCCTGTTCTAACCTCATCCATTGTCACACCAAAAATATTAGTAATAATCGCGCCATACTTATCGACTATATCTTTGTATGTTGCATCGGTATTGTTATTGATAAAATCAAATATTTTTTTCAAAGTGGTGGGAAGTACTATCTTGAAATCAAAGCAATACTCTTCTACTGTGCCGTTTAATCGTGTTTTGCCCACAATAGACTCATCTTCCAAATCAACCGTTTGCGCAAGCAATATAGCTGTCTTTTGCACCGCATCGGAACTATCTAACGCAATGTCAAAAGGAAAGGCAGAAGTCCAGTTATCGGCAGGCATCGCAAAGGAAATCTTCGTTTCGCCAATGCCAATACTTAGTTTTTCTTTATAAAGATAAACTTCCAAAATATTGCTAGTATATTTATCTTCTTCTGTGCTAACTTCCAAAGCCAGCATTGTATCTGCAGGCGCGGTGTTTAGATAGTTTGCTTTTAAGGTAACCCAAAATGGATTGTTATTAACAACCAATTTTAACTTAGTATCTACTGATAATTTTGGGGATTGTCTTATTGAAGACTTAGAAAAATCACCGGCTATAGAAGTGAAGCCACCGAGTAGTTTTGTATAGACATCTGACGGGGTTACTGTAGAAAGTGTTATCCAACCATCTTCTGGTATTACTTGTTCTATAGGTTTTTTTGGCTCACAAGCGCACAAAAGGATAGCCATGAGTACCATTATCAATACTAGGTAAACAAGATGTCTTTTCATGATTCCTCCATGCAAGCTATTTTTTTCGCTTAAAATTTTAACTCTTTATGCTCTTTTTTGCTATGTACTTTATTTTCTCATACTCCTCTATATTATATTCTAACACAATTTTACTACTGTAACACAATATTTTCTTTATTTTGTAATAATTTGTATAATTTTGTCGATTATATCATCTATATTGACATTTTCTGCTATTGTCTTGTCCCGTGACTGTATCTCACAACAGTTATTTGCCAAACTTCTTGGGCTAATAACTACCCTTAGCGGTATGCCCATTAGGTCACAGTCAGAAAATTTTACACCTGCAGAAACATCTCTATCATCAAACAAAACTTCTATTCCTTGCTCGTGCATCTCATTGTAAAGTTTGTTTGCTTGTGTCCTAACATTGTCGTCATCAAGCCTTAGCGCGCAGAGATACACTTGCCAAGGAGCTATTGACATTGGCCAAATCAAACCCTTTTCGTCATGACTCTCTTCCGCTACAGAAGCAAGAGCCCTTCCAACACCAATACCATAACAACCCATTATAGGCGTGGTAGCCTTGCCTTCGCTCGTTAGCACGGTCATTCCCATTGCTTTGGTATACTTTGTACCTAGTTGGAAAATGTTGCCTACTTCTATACCATTCTCTATCACAAGTGGGGCGCCGCACACTGGGCAATGTTCACCTTCCTTGACTTTAGCTATATCAAAGAATTCTGTAATCTTGGCATCCCTTGCTATGTCCACTCCAATTATATGGTATTCTAATTTGTTTGCTCCTGTTACCATATTTTTTGAGTTTGATAAAGAATTATCATAAATAATTGTACCACTTTTTAGATTTAAGTCAATAATACCAATGTTTCCTGCAACAAGCGCAGCAGAATCTGTAAGTGAAGCCGGAACGATATCTTTTTTAATTACTTTTTTAAGTTTGCTTTCGTTTACTTCAAGGTCGCCCCTAATAAAACACAAAATGATATTTTCTGTGCCTTTTTCGTAATAACAAACAGCTTTGATTAGTTTGTTTTGGTCAACCTTCAAAAATTTTGCAACCGCAGCAATATCTGTATGTTCACCTGTAAAAACCTCTTGAAGAGCGCCTTCCGCGCTAGCAATGTCATCTCTAAATGATGTGGCAACTTCCATATTGGCTTTGTAACCGCATTGGTTACATATTACTATGCTATCTTCCCCTGCTCCTGTTAGTAGCATATACTCATGCGCTACGCTTCCGCCCATCATACCAGTATCTGACTTCACAGCGACTACTTTCTTCATACCTATTCTTTGGAAAATGCGTGTATATGCATCATAAACTTTTTGGTAGTACTCTTCCAAATCCGCATTATCTATGTGGAAAGAATAAGCATCCTTCATTATGAATTCTCTCACTCTTATAAGTCCGCCACGGCTACGCGCTTCATCGCGGAACTTTGTTTGCAGTTGATAAATCATAAAGGGAAGTTGTTGGTAGCTATTAACGGCATCACGGGCAAAATGAACTGCTGCTTCTTCGTGAGTCATGCCCAGCACCATATCACGCTCATTCCTGTCCTTAAAACGCACCATTTCTTCGCCGATAGAAGTATATCTGCCCGATTCTTCCCAAAGCTCTCTAGGCATAACAACGGGGAAAGATACTTCTTGTCCCCCAACTTTGTCCATTTCTTCTCTGATGATTTTTTCAATTTTTTGACAAATACGCTTTGCCGGCATTGCAAGTGACCAAATGCCGTTGCTGACTAATTTTATAAAGCCTGCTCTAAGCAATAAAATATGACTGGATATTGTGGCATCAGAGGGGCTGGTTTTGGTTCTTTCTCCAACTAACTTTGATAATAGCATTCTTACTCCTATTTATAACTTAAGGCATAACAACCGTTATGCCTTTTTGAAATATAATAAAATTACTTTGAAATATATGTTGGTCTATAAAAAG
>CAYJBW010000024.1:9777-19286 GCA_964368255.1 uncultured Christensenella sp. | reverse complement strand
AAAGAACATAATTACAACGGATAATGTGACAGTTTTTGTGTGTGACTACCTTGCGAGCATGACAGATAATTATGCAATTGAGCTCACCAAAGAGCTATTTATTCCGGAGGGAATATTTTAATGAATTTAAGTTTTTTGAACGAGGAACAAGAAAGAGCAGTTCGTGATACAGAAGGGGCAGTTTTGGTTTTTGCGGGAGCGGGCAGTGGCAAAACAAAGGTACTAACTCACCGCATTGTTTATCTTATTGAAGAAAAAAAAGTCAAGCCTTGGAACATTCTTGCCATAACTTTTACTAACAAAGCAACGAGCGAAATGAAAATCAGGCTTAATGATATGTTAGGGGATAATGATGTTTGGGTATCCACTTTCCACTCTTTGTGTACCCGTATACTATTTATGCATGCAGACCGCATTGGATATAATAAGAGCTTTTCTATTTTTGACGAGACGGGCGCAAAAAGAGTTATGCAAAGGGTGCTTAGAGAAAAGCATGTTAATGACGAAAAAGAGTTTGGCAAATATATGTCGCATGTAGCTAGCGCAAAGAACAAGGGACTCAATCCAATTCAGTATGCGCTGTCACTAAAGGGTGGTAAATTAAAAGAAGGGGACATTGAATTTATTGAAGAAGTATACTCGCGTTATGACGAGATACTCAAAGAAAATAATGCAATGGACTTTGATGATTTACTTATCCGTACCAAAGAACTACTTACTAGCTGTGACGATGTAAGGGAGCATTATCAAAACAAATTCAAATATGTGCATGTAGATGAGTTCCAAGACACCAACGAAGTACAAGCAGAATTGCTTAACTTGTTATGCGGTAAGTACAAAAATGTTTTTGTGGTGGGAGATGACGACCAAAGCATATATGGTTGGCGCGGGGCAAACATTGATAACATTCTTAATTTTGACAAGGTTTATAAAGATGTCAAGGTATATAAGTTGCAAGAAAATTATCGTTCCACACAAAATATACTTGATTGCGCCAACAATTTGATAAAAAACAATGTAAAGCGTAGCGAAAAAAGTCTTTTTACCAGTAAGAAAGGCGGAGTAAAGGTAGAATACTTTATGAACCGTAACGAATATGAAGAAGTTGACAAAATTATTGACACGATTAAGGCTCTTAAGCGCACAGAGAATTATGCAAATAGTGATTTTGTTATTTTGGTAAGGAACAATGCGCTTACACGATTGTTTGAAATAAATTTGAATAAAAGCCGTATTAGTTATAAGGTTTATGGGGGATTTAAGTTCTTTGACCGCAAAGAAATACAAGATGTGATTGGCTACTTCCGCGTTATTGCTAACCCCAAAGACGGAGATGCGCTAGAGCGAATAATCAACTTCCCCAAAAGGGGCATTGGTGACACCACGGTTGACGCGCTAAAGAATTATGCAAGCAGAGAAAATATTTCTACTTATGAAGCGGTACTTAATATAGAAAAGTCCGATTTACCGAGTGGTGCAAAGAATAAAATTTTGCCATTTAAGGAACTTATGGAGTCATTAAAATATGACAGTTTGGAGCTTTCCTTATATGATTTTGCAGTTAAGCTAGTAGAAAAAGTGCTTTTTGAACAGTATTTTATGGAAAGTGGCAAAGAAGAAGATATCAATCGTTGGGAGAATATAAAAGAACTTTTGGTACACATAAAAGAGAACTTCTCTGAAGAAGATGCTAGCATAGAAAGTTTTTTACACAACATATTTTTGGACAAAGAAGAACAAGAAAGCTTTAACACGGACAATTTAATTCTTGCCACGATGCATTCTGTTAAGGGGCTAGAATTTCGTGTGGTGTTCATTGTTGCTTGCGAAGACGGCATTATTCCATCAAAGATGTGTTTTAGCGAGCCATGCGGAATTGAAGAAGAAAGGCGGGTAATGTATGTCGCGTTAACTCGGGCACAAGACAGGCTTTATATTTCTTGCGTTAACGGTATGCGGTCAAAATACGGCTCTTTTGAACGGGCAATGCCTTCAAGGTTTATTGCCGAAGCCAAAGGAGAACAGCCTAGAATAAAAGTTGACAACGAATATTTTGAAAAAAGATATATTGAAGACGACTATAGTAGCGCAATACCTAGAAGCTCGCAAATGAAAGATATAGACGGCTACAAAGCAAACAAGCAGATAGAACAGCCAAAAAAGATTTACAACGAAAGTGCCAAAGGTTTTGTTTCTGGCGCAAAAGTTGAGCATAGAAAGTACGGCATTGGGACAATAATTGTTATGGAAGGGAGCGGACAAAGCACCACAGCAACGGTGGCGTTCCCAGACTTGGGCATAAAGAAGTTCGCATTGCAGAACGCGCCATTAAAGCTTTTATAAAAGGACTACTATGGAAAGAATGAAAGAACTGGTTAAGCTACTTAATAAGTACGCCAAGGAGTATTACGAAAAAGACGAGCCAACCGTATCCGATAAGGAATACGATGCTCTTTACTATGAGCTAGAATACTTAGAAAAAGAAACCGGGGTAGTTCTTAACAACTCACCAACGCACAGAGTGGGGGGACAAATACTAAAAAAGTTCCAGAGTTACACCCACAAACTGCGCCTTTATTCTTTGGATAAGGCCAAAGACGATAGCGAACTTAACAATTTTTATAACAAAATTGTCAAGGCAGTTGGGTATTTTCCTGCGATGACCGTAGAGAATAAGTTTGACGGGCTAACACTGTCAATAACCTACAAGGGCGGAAATTTAATAACCGCGGCAACAAGGGGAGACGGAGCAGTAGGCGAAGATGTTACTGTACAAGTAAAGACTATAAGAACAGTCCCCTTAAGCATACCCTACAAGGGCGAGATAGAAATTCAAGGCGAAGGTGTTATGCGACTATCTAGCTTTGAAAAGTACAACGAAAAGGCAAAAACGCCACTAAAAAATCCAAGAAATGGCGTTGCTGGAGCTATTAGGAACCTTAACCCAAAAATCACCGCATCTAGAAATTTAGACTTTATTGCCTATAATGTTGGGTATAGTGAAGATATATTTAGCACGCAAAATGATGTTAATAAATTTTTACAAGAAAATAACTTCTTAACGGACGAGATGTTTGTTGTGGCAAAGAGCGAAATCGAGATAAAAAATGCGCTACAAAAAATAGAAAATAGTCGAGAAAAAATTGACTTTTTAATTGACGGAGCGGTTATAAAAATTGATGATATTTATCTTAGGCAAGAGCTAGGTTTTACCGACAAATTCCCACGGTGGGCGCTTGCTTATAAGTTCGAAGCGCAAGAAGCAACCACCATACTAAAGGAAGTAAAGTGGCAGGTGTCACGCACTAGCAAAATAAATCCGCTAGCAATTCTTGAACCGGTAGAGCTTATGGGAGCAACGATACAACGGGCAACCTTAAACAACTATTTGGATATCCAAAGGAAGGGAATTAAACAAAATTGCAAAGTTTTTATACGGCGAAGTAATGATGTTATTCCAGAAATTATGGGTGTTGCTGAGTGCTTTAAGGACAGCAAAGAAATAGCCAAACCTACTGTTTGTCCTGCATGCAAGGCGCCAGTTATTGAAGAAGGCGCGTTTATATTTTGCAGTGACCCCAATAATTGCGCTCCCACGATTGTAAGCTATCTTGACCACTTTGCATCAAAGCCGTGTATGAATATAGAAGGTTTGAGCGAAAAAACCGCAGAACAGCTATATAATGAACTACAAATTAAACTTCCGCATCAACTTTATTATTTAACTATTGAGCAGTTGCTTACTTTGGAAGGATTTAAGGACAAAAAGGCACAAAATCTGCTTGATAACATAGAAAAAAGCAAAAAAACCACTCTTGATAGGTTCATTTTTGCGCTAGGTATACCCAATATTGGCAAAAAAGCAGCAATGCTACTTAGTGAAAGATACCATTCTATTGACAGCTTTTTGAATGCGACAGAAAGCGAACTTATTATGCTAGAAGATTTTGGTCAAATAATGGCAGAAAGCGTAGTAAAGTTTTTGGCAAATGAGCATAACAAAAAGTTAATATCTGGATTATTAAACGCAGGAATTGAATTCCAAAAAACGGAGACAAAGAGCGGAATTTTTAGCGGTAAGAATGTTGTTCTTACTGGTAGCTTAAGCTATAAAAGGAGCGAAGCAACTGATATTATTGTAAGTAGCGGGGGGAAGGTGAGCGACTCTGTATCAAAAAATGTCAATTTAGTCATTGCCGGAGAAGATGCAGGTAGCAAACTTGTTAAGGCGCAAAAGCTAGGTATAGAGATTTGGAACGAGCAAGATTTTTTAACATTTATAAATAATTAGTATATATAATAATTGTAAATATCTTTTAATTGTGGTATACTTATCGGAATAACATAGGGGACTTTTATATCATTTTTGGAGAGCAAATGAAAAGTATGACAGGCTATGGCAAAGGAATTGCCGAAGGTCATGACAGGAAAATAACTATAGAACTAAGGTCTGTTAATCACAGATTTTTAGATATTTCTAGCAAACTACCACGCGCTTTGATTTTTTGTGAAGAAACGGTAAGAAAAGTACTTAGTAAGCACTTTGTTAGGGGCCATATTGATGTTTATTGCTCATACGAAGACAATAGGGAAGGCAAAGCAAGGATAAAACTCGATACAGTGATTGCGCAAAAGTACCAAAGCATAGCAAGCGAGCTAGAAAGTTTGGGGATTGTTAATGATTTAAGTGTATCCAATGTGCTAAAAATGCCCGAAGTTCTTACAGCGCAAACGGAAGAAGACGATGACACAATAATACAGAATTTATTGGAAGAAGCGTTAGAATCCGCCGCCGAAAAACTTATGAAAATGAGAGAAACCGAAGGCGAAATATTAAAGAAAGATTTGATAGAGAAGTTTGATTATATTGCCGTTCTTACTGACGAAATGGAAAAAAGAACGCCAAAGGTTAGCGAAGAATACGCAGAAAAACTAAAGGCAAGAATAGTTGAAAGTTTACAAAGTGTATCTTATGACGAAGCAAGACTACTGAATGAAGTGGCATTTTTTGTGGATAAAGCTAATATTGACGAAGAAATAACTAGACTTAAGGCGCACATAAAGCACGGACTTTCCATTCTCAAAGAAAATGGCGCAGTGGGCAAAAAAATGGACTTTCTTGTGCAAGAAATGAACAGGGAAGTAAACACAACGGGTAGCAAGAGTAATGACTCTTTGCTTACAGAAAAGATGTTGCAAATAAAAATCGAAGTAGAGAAGATTAGAGAGCAAGTGCAAAATATTGAGTAGAAAGGGGTTTTATGACGAGAAAAGGTATTTTATTTGTTATTAGCGGACCTAGCGGCACGGGGAAAGGCACAGTACTAAAGGAAGTTTTTAAGCACATAAAAAACTTGCATTATAGTGTGTCGGCTACCACGAGAGAGCCAAGAAACGGCGAAATAGAAGGTGTCAATTACTTTTTTATCAGTCAAGAAAAGTTTGACGATATGGTAAAAAACAATGAGATGCTAGAGCATGTAAGTAAATTTTCTAACAACTATGGCACACCAAGACTTGCTGTTGAAGAAATGCTACATATGGGTAAGGATGTAATACTAGAGATAGAAACAATAGGTGCAAGTAAGGTTCAAAGCAGTATAGAATGTGTGTCAATATTTATCGCTCCGCCCAGTCTAAAAGAACTATGGAAAAGGCTAGACAAAAGAAATACAGAAGTGGAAAGCAAAAAGAGAATTCGATTTGAAACCAGCCGAGAAGAACTACTTAGCGCATACAACTATGATTATTTGGTAATCAACGATAAAGTGAGCGACTGCGCCAAAAAAGTAGTAGAAATTATTGAGTCAGAGCGTTGCAAAGTAAGCATAAACAAAGAAGTAATACAAAAAATATTAGAAAACTAGAGTAACAAAAGGAGATAAATATTATGATGATCGAACCACCAATTGATAAGCTTATCAAAAAGGCACCCTGTCGCTATGCGCTTGTTTGTGGACTAGCAAAAAGGGCAAAAGAGCTTGCGGCAGTTAATAGCCCAGAGCTAGAAAACTCCAAAATGAAGCCCATTAGTTACGCAGCTAACGAGATTTATAACGAGAAAATCATTATAAAGATTGACTAATCGTTAATGAAAAAGACAGTTGTCGTGGGCGTAAGTGGCGGTATTGCCGCTTACAAAACCTGCGAAGTGGTAAGTTCTTTGAAGAAGCTCGGGTATAATGTTAAGGTGGTAATGACCCAAAATGCCACCGAATTTGTTATGCCACTTACCTTTGAAACACTTTCAAATAACGAAGTAATAACGGATATGTTCGCAGAAAAAAAGCGTTATGATGTGGAACATATTTCGCTAGCTAAGGAAGCAGACCTATTTTTGATTGCGCCATGCACCGCTAATGTTATTGGCAAAATAGCTAGCGGCATTGCTGATGATATGTTAACCACTACTTTTATGGCAAGCACAGCAAAAAAAGTTATTTGCCCTGCAATGAACACCAATATGTACCTTAACGAAAGCAATCTAAGCAACTTAAAGAAGTTAAAGGAAGATGGAATGGTTGTTCTGGAACCAGAAAGTGGAGTACTTGCTTGCGGTGACATTGGGGTAGGAAGAATGATAGAACCCAAAGATATTGTTAGCTATATTGACAGTGTTTTAACCCCTAATCCTGATTTTCGTGGCAAAAAAGTACTAATTACTGCCGGAGCAACCATAGAAAATATTGACGGAGTAAGGTTCATAAGCAACCATAGTTCGGGCAAAATGGGAGTTGCTATAGCTAATGCTGTACTGTCAAGGGGGGGAGAAGTAACTCTTATTGTGGGCAGAGTTAGCGTAGACTTGCCGAAGAATTGCAACATAATAAATGTAAAATCAACTAACGATATGTATAATGCCGTTATGGATAGCATTGCTGATAACGATATTATTATAAAGGCGGCAGCCCCCGCAGATTATCGCGTAAAGAACACTTTTGATAACAAAATTAAGGGCGAAAATATTACTTTGGAACTGGACAAAAATCCAGATATCGCAAAGGCTGTTGGACAAAAGAAAGGCAACCGCATTTTGGTTGTTTTTGCCGCAGAAACACAAAACTTACTCGACAACGCTATAAAAAAATTAAAGGACAAAAATGCCGACATGCTAGTTGCTAACGATGTGACGGCAGAGGGCGCAGGCTTTGATGTAGACACCAATATTGCCACTATTATCTACAGTGACGGCAGAATTGACAGTCTGCCTATTATGCCAAAAACAAAGCTTGCTGACATTATTTTGGACGGAATACTAACTTTATGATTTATGAAGTTATAGTAGACATTAGTAATAGCGAAGTTGATAAGGTTTTTGATTATTCATCAGATTTTTTTATAGAAATAGGAAGCAGAGTAAAAGTTCCCTTTGGCCCAAGAACGCTGGAGGGTTTTGTCATAGGTGAAAAAGAAACTACCACTGTAAAAACTAAAAATATAATTTGCAAACTAGACGATTTTACCCCCATAACTAAAGAAATGATTGACCTTGTTAAGTATCTTAACAAGCATAACAATTTGCGATATGTAGATAGCTTGCGCCTGTGCATTCCTAGCAAGCTAAGGGGGAGCAGAGTAAAGGAAAAGAAAGTTAATTTTATTACCCTAGAAGTAGACTTTGATTTAGCTGTTCTTGAGATAAGAAAAAACGCCCCTAAGCAGTTGGAAGTACTAAGCGCACTAAAGAATGGCGGAGAGTACGAAAGTGTGCTAAACAGTAGGTTTGGCTCAAGTTCGGTAAAAACGCTAATAGAGAAAGGCTTGCTACATAGAGAAGAACAGACCCAAAGGCGCATTCCTAAGGCAATGGCAAAAAAGGAAAAGCAAGTTGAACTAAATGCCGAACAGCTAAGTGCCAAAAAGAGCATTCTAAGTTATGACGGGACAACCTTGCTTCACGGCGTTACGGGTAGCGGAAAGACAGAAATTTATATGGCAGTTATTGCGGAAATGCTAAAATTAGGCAAAACGGCAATAATGCTAGTGCCAGAAATATCCCTTACACCGCAAATGTTGGCTATTTTTCGGGCAAGGTTCAAGGACGAAGTCGCGGTAATGCACAGCGGACTGAGTGACGGAGAAAGGTTTGACGAGTGGCTGCGGCTACTTAGTGGTGAAGCAAAAGTAGCTTTAGGCGCTAGGTCGGCTATTTTTGCGCCCTTGAAAAATATAGGCGTAATAATAATTGACGAAGAACACGACAATAGCTATGTAAGTGAGTCTAATCCTAGATATTTCACCCACGATATTGCAGAATTTCGTCGAGCATATAACAATGCAAAAATTATTCTTGGCAGTGCAACACCGTCTTTGGATTCTTATTTGAAGGCAAAAAATAAGGAGTACAATTTAGTCACCCTTAAATGTAGAGTTAATAACCAAAAAATGCCCGATATGGAAATTGTGGACATGCGCAAGGAGCTAAGACAAGGCAATACAAGTATGTTTTCTCGCATGCTACTTAGTGAGCTTGATATTACCCTAAAGGAAGGCAATCAAGCGATGATTTATATCAATCGCAGGGGATATTCTTCCTTTATGCGGTGCAAAAACTGCGGTTATGTCCCCAAATGTACCGACTGCGAAGTGAGCCTTACATATCACAAAGACGACAATCGTCTAAAATGCCACTACTGCGGTAAGCAGTTTTATACTCTGACAGAATGTCCTATGTGTGGCAACAAACATCTAAAACTAGGCAGAATAGGCACAGAAACGGTGGTTGAAGAACTAAATAAGTTGTTCCCAGATGTAAAGGTACTACGCCTTGACAATGATACCACTTCAACTAAAGACAGCACAAGAGAAATATTGTCGGCTTTTAGCAAAAGGGAAGCGCAAATACTTGTGGGCACACAAATGATTGTAAAGGGGCATGACTTCAAGGATGTAACGCTAGTTGGAGTACTTGATGCTGACCTAAGTTTGTATTATAGTGACTACAAGAGTATAGAACTTACTTTTCAACAAATTACCCAAGTAGCTGGGCGAGCAGGACGAGAGAGTAAGGAAGGCAGAGTTATTATACAAACTTACAACCCAAATCACTATGTTTTTCGTTTCACCCAGAGTTATGATTATATAGGCTTTTTTGATAAGGAAAGTAACATTCGAGAAACGACACAGTTCCCACCCTATTCAAAAATTGCTAGGATTTTGATAAAAAGTAGCAACGAAGAAAGGGCTATGGCAGCAGCAAGAATATGCTATAATGAGATAAGGAATATTAAGGAAAAGGATATAGGACTCTTTCGAGTGCAAGCAATGCGCGCACCTATAAAAAGGATTAGTAACGAATTCCGCTTCCAGGTAGTTGCTTGGATAAAGAACGACAAAGAGCAACTGCTTGCTTCCGTGTACGAGATTGCGGACAGCATAAACAAAAAAGATGTAGTAACTTTTGTGGAAATCAACCCCACAAATATGAGATAAAGAGCAGTATGGGATAGCTGATAGCATAAACAAAAAAGATGTAGTAACTTTTGTGGAAATCAACCCCACAAATATGA
>CAYJBW010000024.1:0-9677 GCA_964368255.1 uncultured Christensenella sp. | reverse complement strand
GATAAAGAGCAGTATGGGATAGCTGATAGTATAAACAAAAAAGATGTAGTAGTTTTTGTGGAAATCAACCCCACAAATAGGAGTAGAAAAAGTATTAGGTTCGTTAGGAAAGTAAATAAACTTTTACGGACGGGCAAAAGATTATAAATAAACAAGTATTAGATAAAAATGCAGGAGGTTTGTATGGCAATTAGACAGATTTTTATGGACGGGCAGGAAATTCTAAACAAAAAGAGTCGCGAAGTGACTAATTTTGACGATAGACTTAAGACTTTGTTAGATGACTTGCGCGATACAATGCATAAGGAAGATGGCGTGGGACTTGCCGCCCCCCAAGTAGGTATTTTGCGCAGAGTTGCTATTATTGAAGCAGATGATGTTTTTTTGGAAATGGTCAATCCGCAAATTGTTGATAAAGAAGGAGAACAAATCGGCGAAGAAGGCTGTTTAAGTGTAGATTCTAACAAAAATTGTATGGTAAACCGCCCACTAAAAGTGACGGTAAGGGCATACGACAGGAACGGCAAACTTTATGAAAAAACTGTGGAAGAACTAGCAGCAAGAGCCGTTTGTCACGAACTTGACCACCTGGAAGGCATACTATTTTATACTAGAAAATGCGGAGAAATAGAAAAGTGAAAGTAATTTTTTTGGGTACGCCAGATTTTAGCGAAACTATACTGGATGGTATTTTTCGCAGTAAGCATAAGGTTGTCGGTGTGGTAACCCAAGTTGACCGCGCCAATAGCCGTGGCAACAAAATAGTTTTTAGCAAGGTTAAGCAGTACGCATTAAACAACAATTTGCCTGTTTTTCAGTACGAAAACATCAGCAAAGAAGGAGCGGAGCTAGCAAACCTTAACGCAGATATTATGGTTACCGCTGCTTATGGTCAAATCCTAAGGCAAAATATCCTTGATATGTGCAAGTATGGAGTAATCAATGTGCATGCGTCCTTGCTACCAAAGTATCGCGGGTCTTCCCCAGTGCAATGGGCGCTAATAAATGGCGAAAAACAAATCGGCATTACCATTATGCAAACGGAAATAGGGATAGACACAGGAGATATAATATTAAGCGACAAAATCGACCTTGACGGAAGCGAAAATAGCGAAGAAGCTTTGCAAAAACTTAGCGTGCTTGGCGCAAAGCTAATTGTGGATGCTTTGGATAAAATAGAAGAAAATACTGCTACTTTTACCAAGCAAGACAGTAACAAGGCAACGCATTGTAATATGCTAAGGAAAGAAGACGGCATAATAAACTTTGATAAAAGCGCAGAAGAAATTGTCAATTTTATTAGGGGAATGACTCCTTGGCCTAGCGCGCATACGAGCTATAAAGGCAAAAAGATTAAGTTTTTGCAAGCGGAATCCTGTCTTTATTTTGGTGGAAAAGTAAATGGAGAAATTGTGAAAAGCGACATAAAAGAGGGCGTTATTATTAAGTGTGGCAGTGGATATATTGCGCTAAAAAAACTGCAAGCAGAGAATAGCAAAGCCATGGATATTAAGTCATATTTATTGGGGAATACATTGGAAAAAGGGAGCGTGTTTGGTGAGCGTATTTAGAGATAGTTACGATATTCTTATTAAGGTATATAGAGAAAATACTTATCTTAATTTGATTATGAAAGAAAATACCAACAAAAGGGTGGCGAAAATAGTTTATGGAGTGCTAGATAAGCACTTTGAACTTAATTATATAATCAATCAGCTTGCCACAAAAGGCATCAAGCCGAGCATAAAGCCGATTTTTTTGATAGCAAGTTATTGTTTGCTTTTTTTATCTACTCCGCAAAATTTGGTAATCACCGAAACTAACGAACTGCTAGAGAGTTTAGGAAAGAGCGGAATAAAGGATTTTACATCAGCTATTTTGGTGAAAGTCGCTAAGAAAGACTACCAAATGCCCAGTAAAAGCGACAAAAACTATGCAGAAGTAAAGTACAATTTGCCAAGTTGGCTAATTGGTATGTACCGCAAGGACTATCCAGATACTTTTGAAGAAATCATTGGGGCTAAAGAATATAACAAAGTTCATGTTTTTGCCAACAAAAATACTTCAGAAGAAGAAATAAAAAAAGCAGATAAGAACGCAGTTAAAACACAAACCGGGTACTTCGTGGGTAATAATAAAGAAATATCCTTGCTAAATTTCTTAGGCAAAATAAGTTATATGTCGTATGGTTCTACCCTTATTGCGGAAGCTATTGCAAAGATTGGTGGCACAGTACTTGACTGTTGCTCCGCTCCCGGGGGCAAAGCTGTCTACTTAGCTACTAAGGGACTAAGTGTTACCGCTTGTGATATTCACGAGCATAGAGTGGAACTAATAAGAAGCTATGCAAGCAGAATGAATGTAAGTTTGGAAGTATTTTTGCAAGATGCCACAAAATTTGTGCCAAAGTGGGGCGGTAAGTTCGATGTTGTGCTAGTTGATGCTCCTTGTAGCGGTTTTGGTGTAATAGGCAAGAAAAAGGACACAATGTTCAACAGAACATATCAAGATATACTTGACCTTAGCATTCTTCAACAAAAGATTTTACAAAACGCATCAAAATATGTAAAAAAAGGCGGTAGGCTTGTATATTCTACTTGTACCATTTTCAAAAAAGAGAACGGAGAAAATATTGATACATTTTTGACAAATAACAAGGATTTTTGCAAGGAAAAGATGGATTTGCTTTGGCAAAATGAGGGCGAAATACAATTTTTGCCAGACGGCAAAGGAATGGAGGGCTTTTATTTATGTCAGATGATAAAAAATTAAGTCTTCAAGACCTAGGCAAAGAAGACCTTAGTTTTATTAAAGAACTAGGTTACCCCGCTTTTAGGATAGAGCAAGTTTATTTGGCAAGTTTGGCAAGCAAAGAGTATGACCAAATGAACATACCTAAAGAACTTAAAGAGCAGTTAGCACTAAGATACTACGCAACAGCGGTAAAGATTAAGGAAGTGTTTACGGGCAAGGACGGCACGGAAAAGTACCTATATCTTCTCAATGACGGCAACATTGTAGAAGGGGTATTTATGCCCCACAATTATGGCAATACGCTGTGCATTTCTACTCAGGTTGGTTGCAGAATGGGTTGCGCCTTTTGCGCATCAACGCTTAACGGACTTATTAGAAACCTAACCGCAGGAGAAATGCTCGGACAGGTGCTTTCTGCTAATGCAAGAAACGGTGGCGGTAAAAAACGCGCTATAAATAATATTGTGCTAATGGGTAGCGGTGAGCCACTAGATAACTTTGACAATGTGGTTAAGTTCTTAAATATGGTAACAAGTAGTAGCGGTTTTGACATAGGGGTCCGCAAAATCTCCCTTTCAACTTGTGGGGTTGCGGACAAAATTATTGAGCTTGCTGACTTGAATATGCAAGTAACACTTACAATATCACTACACGCAAGCACAGATACAAAACGGTCCAGTTTGATGCCGATAAATAAGAGCAACAATATTTCCAGGGTAATATCTGCCGCTAAGTATTATTTTAATCAAACAAAGAGAAGAATTATCTTTGAATATGCTCTTATTGACGGAGAAAACACGGGGGTTGCCGAAGCTAAAAAGTTAGCTAGTTTACTTAAAGGTTTGCCTTGTCATGTCAATCTTATCAACCTAAATTATGTAAAGGAAAGAAACCTAAAAGGTGCGAGTAAGGATACCATAAAAGAATTTATGGATACCCTAGACAAGTATAATATTAGCAACACTTTGCGCCGTTCTATGGGCAACGATATAGAAGGCGCGTGCGGACAGCTTAGGAATAAATATATACAGGAGAATGAGTGAATAAAGGACAAGTAACTAAAGCCATTGCAGGCAAATACACCGTAAAAGTGGGTAGTGAATACTTACAGTGCGTTGTGCGCGGAACGGTAAAAAAGGATACTCACATATATGTGGGTGATTTTGTGGAGCTTAACGGAAATATAATTGTGGGGACATTCCCTAGAAAGAATATGCTTATTCGACCCTTTGTTGCCAACATAGATTGCTTACTTATTATGGTTGCGCCCAGTCCTATTCCTGATTGGACTTTGGTAGAAAAATTGATACTAAATTGCCACGCTCAAAATATTAGTTCAGCAATAGTGCTTAATAAATGCGATTTGCTAACAGAAATTGAAGCGGATAATTTACTTAGTCCCTACAAAGATTTTGACATATTTAATGTCAGCGCAAAAACCTTACAGGGTGTGGACAAATTAAAAGATTTTATGAAAGGCAAACTTTGTTGTTTTGCAGGACAAAGCGCGGTAGGCAAGTCTTCAATTATTAGCTTGCTACTTAATAGAGATTTAGCTGTAGGAGAACTTAGCAAGAAAGTTCAGCGCGGTAAGAACACAACGCGTCAAATAGAAATTTTTGACACAGATGGCGGTCAAGTTGTGGACACTTGTGGCTTTTCCGCACTGGAAGGTATTGACATAAAGCATGACGAATTGTTATACTATTATGAAGAATTTATTGCATATCAGAGTCAATGTAAGTACACAAATTGCACCCATACAGTAGAGCCAAAATGCGCCGTAAAGGAAGCAGTAAAACGGGGCGAAATAAATATAAACAGATACAACAGGTATGTAAATTTGTATAACAAATTTAAGGATATTTGGAGGAATAAGTATGTATAACGACAAAACAATCACCATCGCGCCTTCTATTCTTAGCGGAGATTTTGCGAATATGGAAAAGACCGTCCGCCTTGTGGAGATGTGGGGCGGCGACTGGATACATTGTGATGTTATGGATGGTGTTTATGTTAACAACTTAACCTTTGGCATGCCTATGATACAAGCAATTAGGAAGGTTACAAAAAAGACTTTGGATGTACACCTAATGATTACTAAACCTGAGCGTTACATAGAACAGTTCGTTAATGCAGGCGCAGACATAATTACTTTCCACCCAGACGCAAGTGACGACCCGCTTGCAGCTCTTAAACTAATTAAAAAGTTAAAAATAAAAGGTGGATTAGTTTTTAACCCAAATATACCGCTAGAAGAATACAAACCGCTGTTTGCTTACTGTGATTTGATACTAATTATGTCCGTGTATGCCGGCAAAGGCGGACAGGCGTTCATTGAAGAAACTTACGACAAAATTAGGCAAGCAAGGGTATATTGCAACCTTATGGGACTGGATATTCCCATTGAAGTTGACGGTGGCATTGGCGAAGGGAATTATAAAAAGGTCATTGAGGCGGGCGGAAACATACTAGTTGCTGGCAGTAGTGTTTTTAAGAGTCAAAATCCACCGCAGACAATAAAAATTATGAGAAACTGCACAAAATAGATTGTGACAACATACTATACCTTTAGAATAATTAAAGGGGCGTATATGAAAATAGTATGTTTGAAGTGTCCGACTATAATAAAAAAAATAATAATTTTTTTTCGGAGTAAGAATAAATAAAAAAGAATGACTACTAAAGATAGCAAAATAATACTGGATTTGTTGCAAAATATGCACCCCGATGCGGGGTGCGAATTGCACTATAATTCACCATTTGAACTTCTTGTTGCCGTGATACTTTCTGCGCAGTGTACCGACAAAAGGGTAAATATCATTACCGATAATATGTTCAAAACTCTAAATAAGCCAGAAGATTTTGCTTACCTTACAGTGGAAGAACTTAAGCCATATATTTTTAGCTGTGGCTTTTATAACAACAAGGGTAAAAGTATTATTGCCATGAGTAAGGAAATAATAGAAAAATACAATGGCGAAGTGCCAAGGGATTTTGACAAGCTAACAACTCTTGCTGGAGTGGGCAGAAAGACGGCAAGCGTAATTATGGCGGTAGCATACAACGAAAGCGCAATGCCCGTTGATACCCATGTGAACCGTGTGTCTCTTAGGCTCGGGCTGAGCAAAGGAAAAAATGTTGTTCAAGTGGAAGAAGACCTAAAAAGACTACTTCCAAAAGAATCTTGGAATGACTTTCACCACCGTATGATTTTTCACGGCAGGTATATTTGTAAAAGTCGCAATCCTAGTTGCGACATTTGTTTACTAAAAGAAAAATGCAAGTACATAAAAGATAAAGGTAAAAAGGATAAGAAATAGCACAAGAAAATATCAGTACATAAAAGATAAAGGTAAAAAGTATAAGAAATAGCACAAGAAAACACAAGTACATAAAAGATAAAGTAAAAAGGATAAGAAATAGCACAAGAAAATACTAGTACATAAAAGATAAAGGCAAAATCTAATAATATGCAAAAAGAAAAATGCCGCAAGTACTCGCGACATTTTCCTTAATTTTATCTTTTGTATGACTATAGTATACTACACAATACAACAATTTTACGAGGCAAATAATGGAAATAAGAGATATTCTCAAAAAATATAATTTTCGACACAACAAAGCGTTAGGACAGAACTTCATTACTGACAAAAATTTACTTTCGTCAATAGTAAATGATGCCCAAATAACTAATGACGATGTAGTGGTAGAAATAGGCGCAGGAGCAGGCACGCTTACAAGAGAGCTTGCTAAGAAGGCAAAAAAAGTAATTGCTTTCGAAGTAGACAGGAATTTAGAGAATATTCTTAAAGAAGTTCTTGCCCCATTTGACAATGTTAGTGTGCATTTTGATGATGTGCTTAATCTTAGTGATGAAAGCCTTAATGACATAATAGGTGGACAATTTAAGGTTGTTGCTAACTTGCCTTATTATATTACAACCCCACTAATTATGCGGTTTTTGGAAAGTAATTTGCCACTTGTTAGCCTAACACTTATGATGCAAAAAGAAGTAGCAGTAAGGCTAATTGCTAAAAGTGGTTCTAGTGAGTATGGCGCAATAACGGTGGGCGTTGATGTTTGCGGAGATGCCAAAATTACTAGGAATATACCAAATACTATGTTTTATCCTATCCCCAAAGTGGATAGCGCACTGCTAAAAATAGACATTAGGCGGGACAAATACGACATAGAAGATATACAAAAGTTCAAAAAATTAGTAAAAGCCGCCTTTATGTGGCGCAGAAAAACTCTTTCTAACAATATAGTTTCTGCCTTCCGTATGCCGAAAGACAAGGTTGACGAAATAATAAAAAACAATAATCTTGATGTAATGGTAAGGGGAGAAAGATTGTCCACCGAGCAATTTATTACGCTGTCAAAAAGTCTTTAATTTATAACAAAAAGTTTGCTATTTTCTATTCTTAATATGACATCTGCTAAGTTCTTTGCTTGCTCAGCGGAATGCGTTGCAAAAATTATTGTAGTATTGTTTTTGTTTGCGTAGTCTTTGAGCAGATTTTCCACCTTTTCTGTGCCAAGTGTGTCAAGCGATGCAGTAGGTTCGTCAAGTAACAAAACATCTCTAGGCAAGCTAAGTAACCTAGCTAGAGCAAGTCTTTGAGTTTCTCCGCCAGATAGATTTGAGCCGTTCTTTTTGGCAAGCGGTGTTAATTCTAGACTGTCAAGAAGTAAATCTACTTCATTTTTGCGCGACTTGCGTTCCTTAACGGGGTAGGAAAGTAGTACATTATTAGTAACCGACATATTGAAGCCATAGCTTGCTTGTGGCATATATCCAACATTTTTTGAGTTTATAACAACAGTGCCACTGTCAGTGCTTTCTAGTTTGGCAAGGATTTTTATAAGAGTAGACTTGCCACTGCCATTACTGCCCACAAGAGCATATTTTTTGCCTCTTTCAAAGTGGAAAGTATCAATATCCAGTACTTTGGTATCGCCATAGTATTTTACAAGATTATTTACTTCTAACATTAACTCTCCTTCGCTTTTTTAGTTGCAAGCTACTTGCAAGCAAGTTAAGTGACAAACTAATTAGTAGCAAAATAATTCCTAAGCTAATAGCGTAAGTAAACTGCCCAGTATTGTAGTTTAGCGCAATGGTTGTGGTCATAACTCTAGTTTTATGCAGTATGTTGCCACCGACTATTTGCACCGCCCCCACTTCTGCTATACCACGAGCAAAAGCATAAAGATAAACAGCAAGCAGTTGGAACTTACTTTCGTTAATTACAAGCGCTTGCGTTTTTAGGAAACTAAAATTTAGCCCCTTTGCCGTTGCAACAATAGGTGGGGATATTTTTTCTAAATTAGTATCGGTCATGCCTGCGACAATGGGAGTTATTAGCACAATTTGTGCAATTATCATAAGTTCAACAGAGTAGATAAGTTTTAGCGAGCCAAAGGGACCTGTGCCAGAAAATAGCACATAAATAATTATGCCCACGGCAACGGGCGGAAGTCCCATTAGCGTACGGACTATCAACCGTACCGCGCTTTTGCCACGGAAACGATTGGTAGAAATCATTACGCCAATAGGACAACCAATTA
The DNA here is from genome assembly GCA_964368255.1 of uncultured Christensenella sp. GTDB lineage: Bacteria > Bacillota > Clostridia > Christensenellales > DTU072 > CAG-1782. The sequence continues at coordinate 1,349 of CAYJBW010000024.1, read as the reverse complement.
ACAAAGAAAATAATGAACTTGTAAAAGCCATGTATAGAGTGGTAAAAATTATCTCATACAAATTTTTATCCCCAGAAAATATTAGCTCAAAGGCTTTTACTAAAGAAGTTCCCATTTATTTCTCAACAAAATTCTTGTAGGTTAGGTAAGTTGCTTTGTCGCTAAGAACATAGGCGCTCTTTTCGTTTGCCATAGTTAGACATGCGCCCATACCTTGACCGGCAGAAACATACCAGTCGCCAATAGAAGCAGGCAAACTTTCTACTACACTTGTAATACCAAGACTTGTATTCCATAAGCTAACTTCTTTGGTGTGTGTACCAGACTTGTCACCACGGGATATAAAGTCATGCTTACCTTCAGCAATAAGAGCAAAAGCATCTTTAATAGTAGTGGCATCTTTTGCCTTAGCAGGGTCTGCTGTTGGTCCAACAAGTACAAAGAAGTTGTACATAAATGTAAGTCTTTCGCTTTGGTAACCTTCTACAGTTCTGCCGTAGTTTGCGTTAATGAAGGCTTCTTCTTGGGACTTGGAGTGTACCAAAATAACATCAGCATTGCCATACTTAGCTGCGTTTATTGCTGCTCCAGTGCCTGCGGAAGCTATTTCTAGCTTGTAGCCATATTCGCTTTCAAAGTGGGGGGTAAGATACTGCATAAGACCGCTATCATTCACCGATGTAGTGGTAGATAGTCGTATGCTTTTGTTTGCTTCAGTAGCTTTTGCAACTGTGTTAGTTGTAGCTGTGGATGTGGTGTCGATGTAGAACAACTTTTCTCCGTAGTCTTTTTCACCATAACTAGCAATCAAATCTCTTGTTGACTGCAAAAACATAAAGTTAATAAAGGCATCCGCGCCTTCTGTGTTTATGCCAGTCACGGTTTTTGGTGTTTCATCAACATTGATAAAGGGAGCGTCAGGATCTACAGCGATTATTGCATAAGTATTTTTCAAATCGGCAGATTCTTCGTACAAAATGGACAAATTGGGTAACTTATCAACTGGTCCGCTGTCAGCACAGCCAACAAACACTGCTGCGCAAGTTAACATTAGCGCTATTACTAATAGCACCGCCAAGATTTTTTTCATTTTTACTCCTTTCCACAATGGGAGGCATAGCCGTTTCCCGCTATACCCAGCGTTTTCTCCCCATAGCCTTGGTAACCTTAGGTAAAAGAAAATCGAAATTTTATGATATATATAGAGTAACACAACAAAAAAAATTTGTAAATATACAGTTTTTATTAAAATTTCCACATTTTTGCTTAATTTTCTATGTACATATCGGGAAAATTGTATATTGTAAAAAAAAACTGACTTTGTTATAATATAATATATACTTGTATAA
>CAYJBW010000023.1:0-20757 GCA_964368255.1 uncultured Christensenella sp. | reverse complement strand
TTTCTATGCAATGGACAGAGATAACCGTTGGGATAGGGTAGAAAAAGCCTATAACGCGCTTACTTTCGCTCAAGGCGAACTGGTGACAAATGCAGAAAGCGCTGTTAGAAAGAGCTATGAAAGCGATATTACTGACGAATTTGTCACACCTAAAGTTGTTACAGAGAATGGAGTGGCTGTTGGAAACATAGAAAAAGGCGACAGCATATTGTTTTTTAACTTCCGCCCAGATAGAGCGAGAGAAATTAGCCGTGCTTTTATTATGGAGGATTTTGATAATTTTGAGCGCAAAACAGGCTTTTTAGCGCCGAAATATGTTGGACTAACACAGTACGATATTTCTTTAGCTCCCTATTTGAGTACAGCGTATGCTCCGCAATCTTTAGATAATACATTAGGAGAAGTGCTAGCTCAAAACGAACTTAGACAGCTTAGAATTGCGGAAACAGAAAAGTACGCGCATGTTACATTTTTCTTTAACGGCGGAGTGGAAGCTCCCAACGATAAGGAAGAAAGAGTGCTTATTCCTTCCCCAAAGGTAGCAACTTATGATTTGCAACCAGAAATGAGCGCTATAGAAGTCGCAGACAGAGCGGTACAAGAAATAAAGTCAGGCAAACACGATGTTATGATACTTAACTTTGCCAACTGTGATATGGTTGGGCATACTGGGGTATTTGACGCCGCAGTAAAGGCAGTAACTACTGTGGATAAGTGTTTGAGAAAGGTTGTTAATGCAATATTAGAAGTAGGTGGAGAAGCAATAATAACTGCTGACCACGGCAACGCCGATAAGATGCAAGAAAAGGACGGTTCACCATTTACTGCCCATTCAACTAGTCCGGTACCCGTAGTTATCGTTGCTGACAATATCAAAATGTTAAGAAATAACGGCAAACTTGCTGATATTGCCCCCACACTATTAAAAATGATGGGGATAAAACAGCCCGAAGATATGACTGGCGAAGCGCTTTTCTAAAATCACAGCGATTTTTTTGCTCAGCGAAGTAAAAAACGACAAAAGACACATTTTGGGGAAGATAATATTTTAATAAAGCATTGCAATTTTTGTGATATTATGCTATATTATATTAGTAGTAATTTTTTGGGAGGTATGTATGCGCAAGAACAAGAAGAACATTGAAGCTAATGTTGCTTTAGAGGATTTTGCAGCGAATAACGACATAGAAAGTGAAGATTTTGTACTCAAAAAAGGTCTTCCTATTGTTGAAGATAATATAGAAAGAGATTACTTCACAGAATACTACAATATTTATAAGAATGATTATATTACCCAATACTTAGAAGCTTACAAGAATTTGAAAATTAAGTCTTGCGCTTGCCCAGAAGAAGAAAGCAAATAAAACAGCACAAAAAAGCGCTAAATAGGCGCTTTTTTAATAGTAGAAAAGTTTTAGGAGAATAATATGTGTCTAATCGTGCCAATTCTAAAAAAAATCTTACCTTTACCCAAACTTTCCAAGTGTGAGAGGTTCCTTTTTGTGGGTCCGCACCCTGACGATATAGAGATAGGTACTGGAGCAACTGTTGCTAGGCTAACATCGTTAGGTAAAAAAGTTATGTTCCTGGTTTGTACAGACGGTAGATACGGCATCGATAAAGATGACATAAGTATTGAACAAGGCATAGCGATTAGGCAGAATGAAGCAAGAAATAGCGCAAAAGAACTGGGCGTGTCAGAAATAGAATTTTTGCCTTTTAGTGACGGTGGAGATTATGACATAAAAGACCTTACCAAAGAAATTCTTAGAGTGATAGCAAACTTTCAGCCCGATATAGTCTTTACGCCCGACCCAAAGTTAATTACTGAGCTACATATTGACCATATAAATGTGGGAGAAGCTACTGGGCATGCCTTCCTGGCAAGCTGTGTGAGCAAACAAATGAAAGAAAGCAATCTACCTATCGTTAAGGCAAAAGGTATAGCATATTACTACACCGATAGACCAAATACTTTTTTCAAAGTGCAAAAAGCACATTGCAAAAAGCAAATTTCCGCATTAAAAATGCACCAAAGTCAACTTCCAGAAAACAGTATGGAAATTAAAGGCATACTTGCCTATATAGCTATTAGGCAACTTCGCTATGGCATAAGGCACTTTAAGTGCAGGGCGGACAGTTATCGCCTACTTGGGTCAATGCATATACATTGCTCGCCAGAAAGTGTAAAATTCTAATTTTTTATTTTAGTAGAAATAGTACAAAAAATGTTTGACAAGCATAAATTTAAGTGATATGCTTAGAATAATTTAATAAACCGTTGATATAGAGTAGTAATCTAGCAGGTAACTTTCAGAGAGTTTTGGGGTGGTGTGACAAAACATTTACGGCTTGACGAATGGACTATAGAGGGCAGGGGCGAAAAAGTATTTTAGTAGCTTTTGACGAGTATCCTAGCGTTAGTAGGGAAGAGTATGATGGTACTCTAATAATAAGGTAACAATGTATATTGTTATGAAATTGGGTGGCAACACGGCGAAATCGTCCCAATGACGAGTTCGCCATTTTTTTATATAAAAAATGCAAAAAAAATACTAAAAAGGAGCAAATGACTTATGACACAACTAACAAAAATACCTACCAAGATTTATTTAACTGAAGATGAGATGCCTAAACAGTGGTTCAATCTAAGAGCTGTCATGAAAGAAAAGCATGCGCCATATATCAATCCAGGCACGATGCAACCTTGCACAGCAGAAGAACTTGAACATGTGTTCTGCACAAAACTTGTTCAACAAGAAATGAACCAGACTGACGAATACATAGATATCCCTAAAGATATACTAGAATTCTACAAAATGTTCCGCCCATCACCTTTGGTAAGAGCCTATTGGTTGGAAAAAGCATTGGACACTCCTGCTGAGATATACTACAAATTCGAGGGGAACAACACTTCGGGCAGTCACAAGTTAAACACGGCAGCAGCACAAGCATATTATGCAAAGGACCAAGGTATCACTCACCTGACTACAGAAACTGGAGCAGGTCAATGGGGAACAGCACTAGGTATGGCATGCGCTTTTTATGACATTGAACTTATTGTATATATGGTTAAGGTAAGCAGTGAACAAAAACCGCACAGAAAAGCTGTAATGGAGACATATGGAAGTAAAGTTATACCTAGCCCAAGCAATACAACGGAAGTAGGCAGAAAAATTCTTAGCGAGCACCCGGGAACGGGCGGTAGCCTAGGATGCGCCATTAGCGAGGCAGTAGAAAAGGCGGTTACCACCGAAAATTGTAGATATGTGCTAGGAAGCGTACTAGACCATGTGGCAATGCACCAGTCAATTATTGGACTAGAAAGCAAAATTGCGCTAGATAAGTACGGAGTTACCCCCGACATAGTTATCGGATGCGCTGGTGGTGGAAGTAATCTTGCAGGAATAATTGCGCCGTTTATGGCAGGCAAAATCAGGGGAGAAAACAATATCCGTTTTATAGCAGTAGAGCCAGCATCTTGCCCATCGCTCACCCGCGGCAAGTACGCTTATGACTTTGGTGACACAGGCAAAATGACTCCGCTCATGCCAATGTACACACTAGGTAGCGACTTTATTCCATCACCTAACCACGCAGGTGGCTTGCGCTATCACGGAATGAGTCCATTGCTAAGTAAGTTGTATCATGACGGATATATGGAAGCTACTAGTGTAGAACAAACAAAAGCATTTGATGTTGCGGTTAAGTTTGCCCGTTGCGAAGGTATCTTGCCTGCTCCAGAAAGCGCACACGCTATTAAAGCAGCAGTTGATGAAGCGTTAAAATGTAAAGAAACGGGAGAAAAGAAAGTTATTTTGTTTGGTCTAACTGGTACAGGATACTTTGATATGCCAGCGTATATTTCTTACCAAGCTGGCACAATGACTGACTATATCCCCACCGATGAAGAACTTGAGAAAAGCTTTGCAACACTTCCCAAAGTGCCACAAAACGAGCAACTGTAATAACTTAGGCAAATATCTTAGCTATTCGGTTGACACCTAAAGGAAACAGGCATATAATATTATTATTCAGGGCGAGGCGAAAATCCTCACCGGCGGTGACAGTCCGCGAGCCTAACACAGGTTGACAGGGTGAAATTCCTTGACCGACGGTATAGTCCGGACGGAAGAATGATTATTTTGCTTGCGTATTTACAAAAAGCCCTGAAAATATTTTCAGGGCTTTTTAGTGGAGGAATAATGAAACTTAAGTTATTCAAAGGTAAGATTACTACAGCATATTTGGTAAAACTAGCTTTACTTACATCGCTTTCTTTTATATTATATATGTTTGTAAAATTTAATTTACCTTTTATGTTCCCATCATTTTTGGATATGCAATTTTCCGAACTTCCGGCAATACTTGCAGGATTTTCTTTAGGTCCAGTAAGTGGAGTGCTAGTAATTGTACTAAAATGCCTTATGAAATTGCCTTTTTCTTCAACCGCAGGGGTAGGAGAGCTAATAGATATAGCAATTGGGGTTGCTTATGTGCTTCCGGCAAGTTTAATTTATTGGCATAACAAAAACAAAAAAAATGCGATAATTGGCTTTGTTGTGGGCACATTTTGCGCAGTTATTGTGGCAATAGTTTTTAATAGATTCGTTGCGATACCATTTTATGTGCAATTATATTTTGGCGGTAATTTTAATATAATCGTGGGTATCTGTCAAAAACTATATCCCAAAATGACCGCAGATACTTTTTATGCATATTACCTTGGTTTAGCAGTACTTCCTTTCAATATTTTGAGAAGTTTCGTTGTTAGCATCATTACATTTTTAGTTTATAAAAGATTATCTTTTCCTTTACATTGGGAAAGCAAGAAAAAAGTGGTTAATTGTCCCAAGGATAGTGAGAATAGTAAGGAGAACATTTGCAATATTGAGTAATTAGTCTTATAATTAGACTATGATTTATCTCTCAAATAGCGTAGAACAAACTTATCAAATAGCGAAAACTTTAGCTCAGGAGCTAAAGGGCGGAGAAAGAATTGTGCTAAACGGGCAGTTAGGAGCTGGCAAGACCACTTTTACCAAAGGCTTAGCATTAGCTCTTGGCATATCAAAAACTATCACTAGCCCCTCTTTTACGCTACTAAAAAGCTATCAAGGCAGACTAAAACTGCATCATTTCGATTTATATAGATTAGAAGACATTTCCGAAGTGGAAGAACTTGGTTTTGACGAAGTTTTGTCAGATACATTGGCAGTAGTGGTTGTTGAGTGGAATAAATTTCCCAATTTGACTAATGTTATCACCATTAACATAACAAACAATGGCGAAAACAGCAGAGTTATAGAAATTTTGAGGTAACTTATGAATATTTTATGCGTAGACACTTCATCTGATAATATTGCTCTTGCCTTGCAAGTAGGCAATAATGCGCCACAGTATTTTGTGGGTAATGACGATAAAAAAAGACATAATAGTGTATTGCTAAACTACATAGAAAAGTTTTTACAACAAAATAGTGTTACTATTGAGCAAATAGATGTCTTTGGCGTTGTGGTAGGCCCTGGCTCTTTTACAGGCATAAGAGTGGGGGTAGCAACGGTAAATGCGCTAGCGTTTAGCGGTAAAAAAATTGTTCAAATTACTTCTCTTGAGCAACTGGCAAATAATAATATGGTAGTACTAGACTGTAAGCACGATAATTTTTACGCAGGTATTTTTACAGGCGAAGAAACTAATTATTTGGCTCTAAATAAGCAAGGTTTAGATAATTACAATTTAGAAATAGCCACCTTAAGTGGTGTTTATCCTGAAAAAATGTTAAATAAATGCCTACAAAAGGTAAAAAACCACGATTATGTAGAGCAAGCTAAACCTTTTTATCTCAAAGCGTCTTCCGCAGAAAGAGAAAACTAAATGAAAATCGAAAACCTTAATGCCGACAATTTAACTAAAGTAGCCAAATTAGAAAAAGATTGCTTTGGAGCGGACGCTTGGAGCGAAAATCTGCTAAAGGAAGAAATTGGCAAAGAAAATAAACATTATTTTGTGCTTATGAGTGGCAAAGAAGTAATAGCTTACGGCGGATTTGCACAGGTACTAGACGAAGGGCATATAATGAATATCGCAGTTAGTCCATTGCATCGCAGAACGGGTTTAGGTACACGGCTAATTGAACTTTTTGTAGAAAGAGCAAAAGAACTTGGGATAAACTCCTTTACCTTAGAAGTAAGAGCAAGCAACAAAGAAGCTAGAATGCTTTATGAAAAATCTAAATTTGTTTTGGCAGGCACCAGGACAGGTTATTATCACGACAAAGAAGATGGTTGCATATATTGGAGATACTTGTAGGGGGAAGTATTTTAATCAATCACAAGCAACTTGGCGAAGGTCAAGACATTATTTTTTTACACGGGTGGGGCGGAAGCATCGCCTCTTTTTATGGCGCGGGTCAGTCGCTTAGCAAGTGCTTTCGAGTTACTTTAGTAGATTTTTATGGTTTTGGGAACACAATTCATCCAGATTCGCCTCTAAATCTTGATGACTATGTCAATAGTATAGTAAATATAATCAACCACTACCGTATGCAAAATGTGCTGCTAGTTGGTCACTCTTTTGGTGGCAGAGTAGCAATAAAACTAGCGCAAAAGTATGGTCATTTAGTGGGGAAAATTGTGCTGTGCGACAGCGCAGGAATCATCCCTAAAAGAAGAATAAAATATTATTTCAAAGTGTATCTTCATAAACTGCTAAGAAAACTGGGGTTTAATCACACAGGCGGAAGCAAGGACTATAAAAGCCTAAACAGCGTTATGAAACAAACTTTCAAAAATATAGTCAATGAAGACTTAACTGCCCTTACAAAAAAAGTTACTGCGCCCACTATGATAATTTGGGGTGACAAAGACAAAGAAACGCCCATATACATGGCAAAGATGCTACACAAAAACATACCAAACAGCGGACTGGTTATTTTCAAAAACTGTGGGCATTTTGCATATATTGAGAGGCAGGATATTTTCTATGCCATACTAATAAAATTTTTCTTGGAGGGTGAAGATGGGGTATCTAATAGCTATAACAATAATTATAACAAGCATAATTCTGTCATTAAGATACCACGCATTAAGTCAAAATAACAATTACAAATTACCCCTATCAAGCAAACTATTATTTTACTATTTTACTCAATTTGTATTCTTTATCCTAGCATTATTATCGACAATATTTTTGCCACAAATGGTTACTTTAACTATTGTTTTGATTTCTATGATTTATAATATTGGTTATTATTTTGCATCGAGGACAAAATACAAATTTACCAAAAGGGGACTTTCTTTATTTGCAACAAACAATACTATTTATATCCTTTTTGCCCTGCTTTTTGTAGTTTTTAAGGGTGATTATAAAATTATATATGTACTTACTTTGTCCATATTTTATCCAATTACTATGCCATTTTCTTCATACTTTACAAATAGCTATTATAACAAAAAGAACAAGTTATATGTAGCTAATGCTACAGAAAAGTTATTAAATAAGAATATTATTAAGATTGGGATCACGGGGAGCTATGGTAAGACAAGTTGCAAAAATATTCTTAAAGAGATGCTGATGACTAAGTACAAGGTGTACGCAACTAAAAGTAATTATAACACTCCAATGGGTATAAGTATAGGCATCAATGAGCTAACTGATGAAGAAGTTTTTATTGCGGAAATGGGCGCAAGAAGTGTGGGTGATATTAGTGAATTAACCAAACTTGTAAAGCCTGACTATGGTATAATAACTGGCGTTACTTGCCAGCATCTAAAAACCTTCAAGTCACTACATAATATTTTTGTAGAAAAATTTTCGCTTGCTAAGGCGCTCTCTGACAAAGGGGTGTGTATCTTTAACGGTAATGATAAGTATGCGCTCAAGATGTACAAAGAACACACAGGCGAAAAGAAAAAAATATGTCTAAATAAATATGGGGATATTTGCGTAGAAAATGTGGATATGGATAGCACAGGCAGTAAGTTTTCTTTGCAAATAAATGATAAATTATACTTTTGCCATACTACGCTACTTGGTCGGCACAATATAATAAACATTGCTCTTTGCACCGCTTTGGCACTGGAACTTGGTGTGGACATTGAAGATATTGTTAAAGTAATAAAAAACTTGCAGCCCACACCACACCGCCTAGAATACAGCTATAGTAACGGCATTCATATTCTTGATGATAGCTACAACAGCAATTTAGTGGGCATAAAATCCGCACTTGAATGTCTTGCTTTTTTCCACCAAAGGAAAGTAGTACTTGCGCAAGGCATAGTTGAATTGGGCAAATTGCAAAAGAAACTCAACGAAGAAGTTGGCAAAATGTTAGCAAAAACTGCGGATGTTGTGTTGCTTACTGGTTCCAATAAAAAATACATAAAAAATGGTCTTAATGAAGGAGAATTTAGCGGTGAACTATATGTTTTTCGCAATCTAAGAGCAGCGCAACAAAGTTTTAAGCATATTCTGCATAGTGAGGATATATTATTATTACAAAATGACCTACCCGATGTATTCTAAAATGGAGCAAAAATGAAAAATATTATTATAACTTACGGCGGAAGTAGCTGTGAACACGATATTTCTATTATTACTGCGCTTAGCGCATATAACGCAATAGCCAATGAAAATGACAATTACATGTTAGTCTATATGAAAAACGGACTTTTTTATGTGGGCAAAAAACTTAATGACATAAATACATATATAGATTTTGATTCAAAATCTCTTAAAGAAGTGGCTTTTTGTAATGGCTATATGGTTTATAAGGGACTAATAAAGAAATCAGTAAAAATTGACTGCGCTCTTATGTGCAACCACGGGGGCACGGGCGAAAATGGCAGTCTTAGTGGATTTTTTGAAGTAAATAATATACCTTATACTGCAAGCAGTGTGCTGTCAAGCAGTATTTGTATGGACAAAGTCTTTACTAAACTTTTGTTAGAAAAGTTCAGAATTCCTGTAGTTAATTACAGAATTTATGAAAATAACGACAACTTAGAGAGAGTAGAAGAGTTAGGATATCCCGTAATAATTAAGCCTGCCAATTTAGGCTCAAGCGTAGGCATTGCATATGCAAACAACATAGAAGAACTAGCGCATGGAGTGGAATTTGCATTGCAATTTGACGAAAAATTGCTTATAGAAAGTGCGCTAACTAACTTTGAAGAGTATAATTGCGCCGCACTAAAAAGCGATAAAGAAATATTGGTGAGCGAAATAGAAAGACCGGTATTTAACAAAGAATATCTTAACTTTTATGACAAGTACATATCAAGCACTGACATAAAAAGAGAGATAAACCCCGATATTGATAAAAAAATTAGAGATAAGATAATAAAAACAACACAGGATGTTTATCGCTTGTTCGAGCTTAGCGGAATAGTAAGGATAGATTACTTATATAGTAACAACCGACTTTATGTCAATGAAATTAACACCATACCAGGCTCCCTTGCATTTTATCTATTCAAGGCAAAAAATTATGAGTTCAAGCAAATAATAAAGCTTTCTATAGAAGATGCTATAAGAAAGTTCCATAGAAAGCAGTTGTTAGTAAAAGATTTTAGCAGTAAAGTGCTAGAAAATTATAGTTGTAACAAGTTAAAAACAGGTGTTAAAAAGTAGAATTCTTTAACATATCTTCCATGCCGTACATGCCAGGCGCTTGTTTTATGATATAGTGAGCGGCATTGATACTTCCGTTTGCTAGCACGGACTTATTTTCCGTTTCGTGTTTTAATGTAACAATTTCTTTGTCCATTATAAACATAACTTCGTGCTTGCCCACGATAGAGCCACCCCTAATTGCGTGAATTCCAATTTCGTTTTGTGGTCTCTTACCCGTTATACCTTCTCTACCATAAACATATTCACTTTCTGGTAGCACAGACTTTATGCTGTCAGCAAGCATCAAAGCAGTGCCGCTTGGCGCGTCAACTTTTTTGTTGTGGTGTTGCTCAATAATTTCTATATTTGCGCTGTGTCCCAAAGTTTTTGCCGCTTCTTTGGCTAGTTTTAATAACAAATTGATACCAATTGACATATTTCCTGTTTTGAAAATTGGGATAAGCTTGGATGCATCTGTTATATAATTTAACTCTTTATCGTCATATCCAGTAGTTGCAATAACGCAGGGGATATTGTTTTTTAGCGCATAGGGGAGATAGTCAAAAATGCCAGCTCTCACCGAAAAATCAATTATGCAATCAACTTTGCTAGTAATATTAGAACAATCGTTGTAAACAGGTACATCATATTTTGTGGGGTCAGCGAATTTATCCACGCCACAAAACTTATCGTCACTGTCTTGCAAAGCGCAAGTAAGCGCCTTGCCCATTGCTCCGCCTATGCCATAAATAAGTATATTCATTTTTTTACCTCACTGTATGTAATCCGAATTCTTTCATTGCTTTTATTAGTATATCAATTTTTTCCATTTTTGTCATAGGCAAACGCATGTAGTCAGAATTTATTATGCCAAGAAGATATGCGGCAGTTTTGACAGGTATGGGGTTTACTTCACAAAATAGCGCTTCCACTAGGTCGTGAAGTTCAAATTGCATATTCCTTGCGTCTTCAACATTCCCTTGCAAAAATAGTCTTGTCAAATCGGAAATATATTTTGGAACAATGTTGCTTGCAACACTAATAACACCGATGCCTCCCACAGCCATGCAAGGGAAAATAAGTCCGTCATCGCCAGAATAAAGGTCGATACTATCACCGCATAAGTGTTTGATTTCCATCATTTGCGCAACATTGCCGCTTGCTTCCTTAACAGCTTGAATATTTCTTAGTTCACAAAGTTTTTTTACGGTAGCAGGTAGCATATTTAGACCCGTTCTGCCTGGCACATTATACATAACAATAGGTATGTTAATACTGTCGTTTATCGCCTTATAGTGCGCATAAATACCATTTTGAGTAGCTTTGTTATAGTAGGGCGTAACAACTAGCACACCATTTGCGCCCAATGACTCTGCTTCTTGAGCATATTCTATGGCGGTGTAGGTGTTGTTGCTTCCTGCCCCTAGTATAACGGGTATTTTTTTGTTAACTTTTGCTATTGCGAACTTAGCAACCGCCGTTCTTTCGTCATGAGTCATTGTTGTAGGCTCGCCTGTGGTACCATTGATAATGAGAGCATCAATTCCGCCTGCAATTTGGCTGTCAAGGAGCCGTTCTAATGATTCAAAGTCTACTTTATCATTGACAAAAGGTGTTATTAGCGCTGTGCCTGAACCTTTGAATATACACATATTACCTCCTATATTTTTATAGCTTATGCATAAAAATAATAAATTGTTAATTATTCGTTGCTAATTAGGTACTCAAGAATTTGAACTGCGTTAGTTGCTGCGCCCTTTCTGATGTTGTCGGCAACTACCCAAATATTGCATCCACTTTCTACTGTATCGTCAAGCCTTATGCGTCCCACAAAAACTTCGTCTTTGTCCACACAGTAAAGGGGCATTGGATACTTAAGATTAGCTGGGTCGTCTACTACGACCAAACCTTTTTGGTTACTCAAACACTCCTTGATACCTTCTAAGGTGCAAGGTTTGTGGAACTCTATATTGATAGATTCGCTATGACCATGTACAACGGGTACTCTTACCGTGGTTGCTGTTACTTTAATGGTATAGTCGTTAAGTATTTTTTTCGTCTCAAAAATCATTTTATCTTCTTCCTTGGTGTAGCCATTGGGAAGGAAAGTATCGATTTGTGGAATCAAATTGCCGTAGATAGGGTAGGGGAACTTTTGAGTTTCGCCTTCTTTGGCTTGATTAACCAGGTCATTATAACCAGCAACACCCGCGCCGCTTACCGCTTGGTATGTAGAATAAATAACTCTCTTCAGTCCGTACTTGTCATGAAGTGGCTTTAGAGCGACCATAGCCTGGATAGTAGAGCAGTTGGGGTTAGCTATAATATTGTGGTGTTTCTTGCAAGCTTCCGCATTTACTTCGGGTACAATGAGCGGTACTGTGGGGTTGGTTCTCCACTGACTGCTGTTGTCAATAACAACTGTGCCATTTTTTGCAAAAATTGGTGCAAACGCAGCAGAAGTGCTTCCACCTGCGCTAAAAAGTGCAAAGTCTATTTTCTTATCCAATATATTTTCTGTGGTAAGTTCTATGATTGTATGGTCTTTGCCTAAGAAGTTTACAACCTTACCTGCGCTTCTTGCTGAAGCAAAAAGATAAAAGTTTTCTACGGGCAAATTCTTTTCTGCAAGAACTTCCAAAAACTTTGAGCCAACCATGCCTGTAGCTCCTACTAGTGCAACATTAATTTTTTTCATATATTTATCCTCCAATGTATTTTATAATAAAAAAGGCGGTATTGCTACACCGCCAACAAAGAACCTTACAAAAATCTAATAGTACTCCATCTTAGTAAGATGACAGTGATAGAAATGTTGTTTCTATCCCCAACAGCGAAAAGTTGCAAGTTTTTTCGCCATTTCGGCAAATATACCCTTTCTCCTAAAACATTCTTGCTATGCATACCTTAGGTTACTAATGTTATTTGCGCCTCTATTAGCAAAGTGTAATTTTATGATAGCAAATATAATATATTGTGTCAAACAATTTATTTATAAAATAAGTAAAAGAATTTTATTTTACCCTTGAAAAAATGCGATTTTTATTGTAACATAGATATATTATACTTTTGAGAGGTACTTTATGACCAAAGAATCGCAAAAAACGAAGTCCCAAGACCCGAACTATATCCCTACTAAGGAAAAAATAGCCTACGGCATGGGCGGAATGATGGATGGCGGCGGAGTTGCGTTAATGTCCTGTGTAATGTTAGGATATATGAGCAAAGCCCTTGGCATAGTAGCTGCTATGGCATCCACAATTATGATGATTGCAAAAATATGGGATGCGGTGAGTGACCCGCTTATGGGTATGATATCCGACAACACCCGTAGTAAATATGGCAGAAGAAAGCCTTATATGGTATTTGGCGGTGGACTATTGATACTTAGTATTTTGCTATTATTTGCCCCAATAGGACAATGGGGCTTTAATTATACAGAAAAGGTAATTTGGATGCTAGTAATGTACATTGTATGGAACACATGCTCTACAATTACTCAAGTACCTTACACCTCAATGTCTAGTGACATATCGTATGACTATAAACAAAGAAACAGCGCAAATACTGTAAAACTAGTATTTTCTGCGGTGACAAGCGGACTAGCTTATGTAATACCGCTACTACTTTTAGAGTCTTTAGTAAAGTATGTACAAAAAAATGATAGTTCTCCTATGTTTGGCGCAATAAGTCCTAACGCTTTCTGGATAATTATTACCGTTATATTTGGCATTTTGTTCGGCGGTGGGTTAATTGTATGCGGTCTAGTAGTTAAAGAAAGAGTAAAGGTTGATAAGAACGCTCCTAGAGAGAAGATTACAATGAAATCTTTCTTAAAAAGCTATGTTGACCCCTTTAGAAATAAATCCTTCAAATGGCACATCGTTATGTATGTAACAGCATTTATGTGTATGGATATTATCTCTGCCTTGGCTGTTTTCTACGCTCTTGATGTTTGGTACGGTGTAACGCTATTTGGCAAGACATTTTCCTCAATGTACATTGTTGCGCCCCTTATGGTAGCGGCAGTTGTTGCTTTCCCCTTAGCGCGCTATGTTATGGACAAAAAGAGCAAACAATTCGCTTTCCGTATGGGACTTCCTTTCTACATACTAGGTGGCATTATGATGGCTATTATGGACCCAGCTTGGGCGCCACCAATACTAGTTCCAATAGTAGCGTTTGTTATGGGCTTAGGCTTTGGCGGAGCGCAAATGATGCCTTGGATTATTTTCCCAGACACTATAGAAGTTGCAGAACTAAAAACCGGACTTCGCCCCACTGGCAACTACAGTGGTATTATGACTCTTGTTCGTAAGCTAGCAGGAGCCCTTGGCGTGGGAATGGTAGGCTGGGTGCTAACAGGTGTTGGCTATATTGAGTCCGAAGGAATAGCAATTATTCAATCAGACAAAGTGCTATTAACAATAAGACTTTTCTTAGGCCTATCTATCTGTGTATTGATATCAGTTGCTTTATTTGCATCATTTAAGTACAAAATAACCAATCCCAAACTAGAACGCATTAGATATATACTTGATAAGGAAAAAACTGAAGAAGGTTTGAGCGAAGAAGAAATAGAAGAAAAAGCAAACCTTGTTAAAGAATTAGGATAAACTATTTGTTTTTAACCAAAACTAAGGGAGTGTTATGGACAGAAGCATAGTAAACAACCGACTAATAAATGATATAATGTCAAACTCTTCGCCGGTGACGATTGTTCTTTCGTCATCGGACGGAGAAAGCATTGATTTTGTGTCGGACTTGTCCAATTGCTACAAAAACACTTTTTGGATAAATAGCGACCACGATAATATGTATTCCTTTACCATAACTTTGGCGCAAAAAGTGTTTGGCAATGACGAAGTTATGATGCGCAAACTTATGCAGTTTAAGTACTGTGAGCTTGACTATGACAAGGACAATATTATACTCAATGTTGCCCTACAAAAGATTAGTTCTATGGCACAGGAGTGCTTACTTGTTCTTGATAATTTAGAAAATCTTCCTGTAGCATTTAATAACAAGTTAATAGAACTTTTAATAAAAAATTGCCCCAAAAATTTAAGAATATTGCTCATTTCCGAAACTTTTTTGGATTTGAATTATAATTTATTTGAGCCGAACTGCCCCAAGCTAATTGACGAAACGGTAATATCAAAGAACAAGACTAATGATTTTTCTGATTTAGAGAAGTTATGGCTATCGGATTCTGACTTAGCTTTTCTTTGCTATATTAGTCAAATTACCAACTTTGACAGAAAGTTTGTTTATGATATTTATAAGCGTGGCAACGAAATTCTTTCTATGCTCAGCATAAAATACAAAAACATAGTTTTTTGTAAAGGTAGCGATTTGTATTGGATAAATCCGCAGTTGCATGATTATTTGCTAGAATCTCACCCAGAATACGAAAGTTATGACTTTTTTATGGAAGATATAAATAAGAGATTGTATAAGCACTACTTAGAAACGGGCAAACATGTAAAAGCTATAAAACTTGCTTTTTTGTCTAATTGGTATGATATGGCAGATAAGGCTATACAAATACTTATGAATGACGAGATATGTTCCTTTATGCTAGAAGATTTTGCAATGAACATAAATACTACAATAATAAGAAGTTTTGATGTGAAACAATACTACTATGGTACATTCTTGCGGAGTTTAGTAGAATATTGCTCTGGTTGCTTTGACATATCACTAAATTTGTTAGATAGTCTTTTGCAAAAAACTAAGGAAGGAAGTAACGAACTATATAAACTTTATTGCATAAAATGCAGATGTCTTGCCGAGCAAGGTAAGAACAAAGAAGCAGCAGAACTTTGCTATGATGTTATAAAATCAGCTTTAGTAGATGACGCATTTGAAGAAGGGGAGCCAATGCAATGTTTGCTTGGATATTTGCCCGCATTATTTAGGAATAGCAACAAAGTTTTGGAAGTATCTGTTATAAAAAAACACGAACAAGCTCTGATTAAAGAGAGCAACGCAAATTGTTATTGGTATCCAAAAATAGTACAGGCCGCTGCTGATGCTTACTTTGATTTAGGCTATTATACCAAGGCAATAGGTAAGGTGGAAATGTTAAAAAACATTTTCCCGTTTTATATGTTGCCACACAAGTTAATTGATTACTATTACTACAGCGGACAAATAGAAAAATATGTAAGCTCCGCAAAAATGTGTTTGGAAAACTCCAAACTATACAATATTGATAGCGACCTTGCTAGCGTGTATACATTGCTTGCTAAGGGGAGTGCTTATTACCAACGGTACGAAGAAGCGCTTAATTATATGGATTTAGCGGTAAAGTGTGAGAACTCTAGCGACCAGGTAAAGTATTATGCCATAGCAACTAGAGGTTTGATGTATGCTAGAATGGGAAAGTTAGAGTATGCTAAGGATATAGCGATAATATACACAAAAATTTGCGAACTAAACAATTCCAAATACACATACTTTTTTTATGCGGTACTTGCTTTTTGCTATTGGAACCAAAAAAACCTAGACCAAACAAAATTTTATGCAAACAAATGTTTGCTTAGCGCTAGCGCTAAGAGTGGAACTTGGTTCCTTGCGTCTTCCCTTAGCATTAGCTGTATTATTCTAAAGGGCGAGATAAGAGAGCCAAAGTCATTGCTTACGAAGTTTATTAACACTTGCAAGGTGTTTGGTATGGAGTCCTATATTGTAGACTATTATTGTTGCTTTGAAACACCAATTCAACGCGCAAGAGAAGAAGGGGTAATGCTCGATTATCTTGATATTATTCAAGCGAAAATTGAGCAGAAAAAGACAGCTATTACCACCGAGAGCAAAATCTATATAAAGTACTTTGGCAACACATCAGTTATTGTTAATAACGAACAAGTGGTGTGGAAAACGAAAAAGACGAAAGAGCTATTTTTGCTATATGTGCAAGCAGGAGACAAGGGCATTGATAGAAAGCGTATAATAGACTTACTTTGGAAAGATTAT
Source organism: uncultured Christensenella sp. (assembly GCA_964368255.1). Lineage (GTDB taxonomy): Bacteria > Bacillota > Clostridia > Christensenellales > DTU072 > CAG-1782. The sequence goes on along the minus strand of CAYJBW010000023.1, from coordinate 4,161 downwards.
GTATATGTTTCTAGCCTAAACAACCTAAAAACTACTAATAATATAATAAGAAATACATTGCAAACTTATAATGTTCCGTTCAAAATGGAATATGTTAACAGTAAATACACGCTGTATTTGCCTAGCTGTGAAACCGACTATGACAGCTTCCATGCAATAATCAAAGTCTATAGGGACGATATGCCCCTTATGGATCGTGCGGAACTCCTTAGGAAGGCTTTCATACTATATGATAATGGTTTTGCACCAGAAATAGACAATGAAGAGTTTGACGAAGTGAGAAAGAGCATACAAAGTGAAATGCTTGTTAAGAGCTTGAAGCTAATAGAAGATTTGATTGCAAAAGGCGAGTATTTGGAAGCTAAAAGGTTCCTTAATAACTTTGATAAAATGAATGCAAAAGAAGAAGATTATATAAAACTACAAAACGAAATTGATAATAATATCCATAAGAGATTTTAATATATGAAATATAATTCACAATGGCAAGATTATAGTCTAATAGCTACTGGAAGTGGCGAAAAGCTGGAAAAATTCGGCTCGGTTACCTTACTTCGTCCCGATCCACAAGTAATTTGGACACCACCTTTTGTACTGGAAAAATACAAAGGAATAGATGCATCCTACTCACGCAGTTCTAGTGGCGGCGGTGGTTGGGAAGGCAAAAATTTGCCCCAAAACTTCTATGTGAACTGGCGAAACTTAAAATTTGAGTTAAAACTTATGGGCTTTAAGCATACAGGAGTTTTTCCCGAGCAAGCCGTTAACTGGGCAAGAATGATAGAAGTAATAACTAGCGCAAACAGACCAATAAATGTACTTAACTTGTTCGGATACACTGGCGGAGCAACACTTGCTTGTATCAGCGCAGGAGCCAGTGTTTGTCATGTAGATGCCGCTAAAGCAATGTGCGAAATGGCAAAAAACAATGTAAAACTAAGTAATCTTGACCAAACTAAGGCGCGCTTTATTGTGGATGATTGTATCAAGTTCTGTGAAAGAGAAATACGGCGCGGACACTTTTATGATGCTATAATTATGGACCCACCTAGCTATGGACGGGGACCAAAGGGCGAAATGTGGAAGCTAGAAGACGGTATTTTTGACCTAGTTAAGTTAACAACCTCACTAATTAGCAAAAATCCACTATTTTATTTGGTCAATTCCTATACAACAGGACTGCAACCAACTGTTATGAAGAACATTTTAGAAATAAATTTTCGGAATGTAAAAAAAGATATTGATGCTGACGAAATAGGTATAATGGGAGAAGACGGTATTGTGCTTCCCTGTGGCTGTTCTGCATTTATGACTTTTAAGTAAAGATTGCCATATTGCATATAATTACAATATATGATAATCTATAAAATGGTTTAGTAACTAACATACTAATAGATAAATTTTTTTGGAGGACAAAATGACAAAAAGCAGCAAGAACTTCAAGGGCAGATTGCCCGAAATCGGTAAAACAGCGGTAATGAGCTTCCAGCATATGTTTGCTATGCTAGGCGCAACTATTTTGGTGCCTATATTAGCTAACATGAGCATAACTATGGCGCTACTTAGCGCAGGTATCGGCACGATAATGTTTTACTTTATCACACAAAAGAAGGTGCCAGTATTTCTTGGCAGTAGCTTTGCTTTCTTACCGGCGCTTATTTCTATAGTTGCTGGTAGCGGAGCAGCGAAATATAGTAGTGGATGGAATCTAGCTATGGCAGCGGCATCACTTGCTATAGTTGGCGCAGGCTTGGTTTATGTAGTACTTGCTATAATAATTAAGTTCGTTGGAGCTGCTAAAGTAAGAAAGCTATTTCCGCCCATTGTTGTTGGCCCAGTAATTATTCTTATCGGTATGATACTAGCTCCAAAGATGTTTTGGAACAATATTATTGGTCAAAGCGTTTGGGGACTAGGCGAGCCTTGGCAAGAATGGACAGCTGCTATTGTTACGGCTGCGAGCATTATTGGTATCAATGCTTTTGCTAAACCAAAGAGCTTTTTGAAAGTTATCCCTATCTTGCTTGGATTTGTAATAGGTTATATTTATTCGGCAATTATTGGACTAGTTAATTATGAAGGCGTATTTAGCGCAGACAGAATAGTAGTTTTCCAAAACATAGGTAACGAATTAGGTTTCTACAAAGGCTATGCAGACCCTGCTTTTGGCACAACATTTGCTAGCGCAGCACTTGCTATTATACCCCTTGCTATAGTAACTTTTATGGAACACTTGGGTGATATAAGCGCCAACAGTATAGTTTGTGGCAAAGACTTTATGGAAGATCCAGGACTTCACAAGACAGTACTTGGTGACGGTGTGGCAACAATGTTTGCTGGACTAATTGGCGGACCTGCTAACACAACCTATGGAGAAAACACCGCTGTTCTTGCTATTACTAAGAACTATATCCCCAAGAACATTTTCATCGCCGCATGTATGGCAGTGTTTTTTGGTATATTCAGCATTTTTGGAGACTTCTTAGGAACAATTCCCAGTCCAGTTATTGGCGGAGCTTCAATAGTTCTGTTCGGTATGATATCAGCTAGCGGACTAAGGGCGCTTGTTGACGGCAAAGTTGACTTTAGCGACAGCAAAAATATGCTAGTAGTTTCTGTTACACTTGCCGTTGGTCTAGGGCTTGGAGCAATGAGCCTTGCTGCGGACATCTTCCCAGAAGGCGCATCTTATCTAAAAATTATGGCAGGCCCAGTAGAAATAAGCCCACTTGCTATTGCTACAGTTCTTGCAATACTTCTTAACATAATTATTCCTAACAATAAGGATAGTGATGACAAATCAGACCCAAAAATTAGTTTATCATCAGCAGCGGCGATAGATATAAAAGACGAAATAACTAAATAACTTAATAATATAGGAGAATGTATTATGATTAGCAAACAGTTGTATGAACAAACAAAAACCAAAGTTGTGCAGATGTTTGAAGATGCTTGCATTGTGCTAACTGCGGAAGAAAAACAGCGTATAGAAGTGGCAGATTTTGACCTAAATGACCTAAACAATGTAGGTTTACAAATACTTGTTTATGTTAATACAGACAGAGTTTGCGCCAAAGAAATGGTACTTTTCCCCTATCAAACTTGCCCAGAGCATAGGCATATAGACAATCCGCTTAGCCAAGGCAAGGAAGAAACTTTCCGCGTTAGGAAGGGCACATGTTACCTTTATGTGGAAGGAGAAGGAAGCTCAAAGAATATCAAGGCAAAACTTCCCCCCACTCCAGTTACTGTTTTTAAGGAAATAGAACTTAATGCAGGGGAGCAATATACTCTTATGCCCAACACCCTGCACTGGTTCCAAGCAGGGAAAGAAGGCGCAATCATTTCGGAGTTCTCTACAATGAGTACCGATGAATTCGATGTGTTTACTGACACAAGAATTAACCGCATACCAATAATTGGAGATTAAACAAAATGTTAGAAGCTTTAGTGGTTTTCAAACACCCAGTGCTGCTTAAGAAGATACTAAAATTACGGGGGAGAGCGTATACTGTCATTTCCCCCCTAAATGTGTCAGTTGCTACAGCAAAAGAACCTATTTCTGCCAGTGAAGGCGTTTTCCGAGACATAAAAAAGTTTGGCGTTTGGGGGAAAGCATTTAATTGCGCGCAGTTCCATGTAAAAGGCACAGTTCCTGCGGATTATCCCCGTGAAGAGCTAGGTATCCTTGCTGATGTAGGCGGAGAAGGTCAGTTATATAGTGACGGACAGCCTACCATTGCGCTTACAAACAGAATACATTCTGCGTTAGATGTTTTGCAGGCGCACAAAGGCAAAAGTCTGATTAAACTAGCCGATGTGACGGATACTAATGAGATAGATTTTTACATAGATGCCGGTTACAACGGCAGTTTGCCCCATTTACCATTCAAAAATGCACGCTTTTTTGGAGTACATTTGGTCAAAATCAACAAAGATGCAAAAATCTTTTACTATGATTATCTAAGTTTAGTCTACCAATATTTAGCGGATAAAAACTGCGTTGATTATAGCAAACTAGATAGCGCTTATACTTTGTTTATTAAGGGCAAAACTGCGGAAGCCTTTGATATAATAGACAGCCTAAGAAAGAGCATTCCTAGTGACGATTTTACATTTTATTGTGTGGGACACTCACACCTTGACTTAGCTTGGTTGTGG
>CAYJBW010000022.1:0-20969 GCA_964368255.1 uncultured Christensenella sp. | reverse complement strand
AGGTAGTCTTAATGCCAGGATTAGTTGTTTTTTCGGCGGTGTCAGACAGTTTCATTTTTGGTTGCCATTTTCCTTTTTCCATCACCGCAGACAGTTTGTAAACGCCACCAAGAGCAGGTACATCGGAAGAAGTAATGAGTTTAGTTCCTATGCCATAAATATCTATTTTCGCATTCTGTTGGTGCAAAGAGGACAGTATATATTCGTCTATATCTCCGCTGGCGCATATTTTGCAATCTGAGTGACCGGCATCGTCCAACATTTTGCGCGCTTTTTTACTTAAGTAAGCAAGGTCGCCACTGTCTAGACGGATGCCAACAGGATTTAGTCCCTTTGCTTTCATTTCGTCAAATACAATGATTGCGTTAGGCACGCCAGAACGCAAAGTATCGTAGGTATCTACAAGTAGCATACAGTTGTCGGGATAAATTTCTGCGTACGCTCTAAATGCGTCTAGTTCATGTTCAAAACTCATTACCCAGCTGTGAGCGTGAGTGCCGGAGCAAGGAATATTGTACATTTTAGCGGTGAGAACATTGCTTGTAGAACTGCATCCGCCTATTATCGCCGCTCTTGCGCCATAAATGCCTGCATCAGGACCTTGCGCCCTACGCAGACCGAATTCCATTACAGAGCCTACCGCTTCTTGACAAATTTTCATTGCTTTGGTGGCAATTAGCGTTTGGTGGTTAATTATATTTAGTATTGCTGTTTCGATTAGTTGAGCTTGATAAAGGGGTGCGGTAACGCTAAGAATTGGTTCATTCGGGAAAATAACTTCCCCTTCTTTAATTGCCCTTATGCTTCCCGTAAACTTAAAATTAGTGATTTTTTCAAAGAACCTTTTACCAAAGAGATTTAGACTTTTTAGATAAGTAATATCTTCCGTTGTAAAGTGTAAATTGTTGATATATTCAATAACTTGCTCAAGCCCTGCGCAAAGAGCAAACTCAACAAGTGGTTTACTACGATAAAAGACATCAAAGTTGGCTAGCTCTTCTGCTTTGTCTGTTTCTAAATAGGCATTCATCATAGTGAGTTGGTAAAGGTCAGTTAGTAAAGTTAAGTTCCGCATTTTTTAGCTCCTCATAGTATCTCTAGGGGGTATAATTATTGACAAGTGCTTGCTATAAGATATTCTAATGTGATATAATTTTCTAAAGATATTTTTACAATTATATCACTGGGAGAGTCGTATGGCAAGGGCTTTGAGCAAAAAGATGTTGTTAGAAAATAGCGATTTTGTTGCCAATGTGGCAAAGATTTATAATACTGACATAGATATCGTGGTAGAAAGATATTCCTGCTTGACAGAAAATCTAGAAGGCAGAGTATACTTTTTTTCTTCCAGCGGTAGAGCGGAGCTTATCGGCAACCATACCGACCACAACCACGGACTAGTCATTGCAAGTTGCATTGACTTAGATGTGGTGGGGGCAGTGGTAAAAACACAGGATAATGCAGTTACTATTAGAAGTGACGGCTTTCCGGAATTTCGCGTAAAACTCGATGACACAAAAATTGACGAATGCTTTTACGGCACTTCTGTTGCTCTGCTTCAAGGTATAATAAAAGGACTAACAGACAGGGGACATAAGGTAGGCGGTTTCGTAATGAACGCACACAGTAACATTTTTAAGGGGGCAGGGGTGAGTTCATCGGCAGCCTTTGAACTGCTTCTTTGTGAAATTTTTAATGTATTATATAATGATAGCAAAATAGATTTTGTAGAAAAGGCAATAATTTCACAGTTTGCAGAAAATGTGTATTTTGGCAAGCCATCTGGACTTATGGACCAGCTCACAATATCCCGTGGCGGAGTGAGTTATATGGATTTTGCTGACGGAGCAATGCCAAAAACAAAAAACGCCCCTTGGGATATGGACGAAATTAGTTTGGTTATTATTAACTGCGGTGGCGATCACTGCAATTTGACACACGAATATGCGCAGATTAGGGAAGAAATGAATGAAATTGCCAAGTTTTTTGGCAAAAATGTATTGCGCGAAGTTAATTATAGTGATTTTCTTGAAAATATAAAGGAACTAAAAAGCAGGTACACAGGTCGTGCGATTATGCGCGCGATTCATTTTTTTGAAGAAAACAACAGGGTTAACGAAGCATACAAAGCGCTTAGTACAAAGAATGTAGATAGGTTTTTGGAGCTTATTAGGCAAAGCGGAATTAGTAGTTATACTCTGCTGCAGAATTGCTACCCGTCAGGGGACAAAGCGCAGTCCGTTCCTTTGGCTCTTGTAATAGCAAATCTTAATTGTGATACCTTAGCATCTAGAGTGCATGGCGGTGGCTTTGCAGGCACAATATTGACAATGATAAAGAAGGAGAATAGCAAGAAATATGTGGAACAAATGAACGAAATTTTTGGAAAGGAAAATGTTTTTTTATTAGGTATAAGGAAAATAGGGGCAACTTTAGTTTGCTAAAATTTTTTAGGTTATTATTAGCAAGCAATTTGTAAAATGGGGGAGATGAGATGGAAATTAACATAATAATTGAGAATTTAGTTTTATATGGTAAAACAAAACTTCAATTAGGGCTAGAAGACAGCGTGTATGCCAGGAATCAGCTACTAGAACTATTCCAAGTGGAACCGTCAGAAGAAGTAGGGGAAGAAGTCGGTGACTTCCAAACAGAAATTTTGAATCCGCTAGTTCAGTACGCGTTGCGCACAGGAATTGCGGAAGAAGGCTCAGAAATAAGGTTTGAAACCAAAGTAATGGGCATTATTATGCCAAGTAACGGTTTAGTTGTAAAAGACTTTTACGAGCTTTATGAAAGTGAAGGAGTGGCAGAAGCAACCAGTTATTTGTACGGTCTGTCAGTTAATAGCAATTATATAAGAATGGCAGATGTAAGAAAGAATATTTGTTGGTACGCGGAAGGCGAGAAGGGCGATATTGGTATTACTATAAACCTAAGCAAACCCGAAAAAGACGCCCAACAAGTGCTTTACGAGAAAAATTTCAAAGGTAAAAAATACCCAAAGTGTATGCTTTGTTTGGAAAATTTAGGTTTTTTTGGTACGCCAAGTCATCCTGCAAGACAGACATTGCGCGTTGTGCCTATTATCCTTAACAAGGAAGAATGGCATATGCAGTACTCTCCATATGTTTATTATGACGAACATTGTATAGCTTTTAGTGACGAACATCGCCCTATGAAAATAACAAGCGACACCTTTGTAAGGCTACTGGACTTTGTGGATATTTTTCCCAATTATTTTATTGGGAGCAATGCTGATTTGCCCATTGTGGGCGGTTCTATACTCTCTCACGACCATTATCAAGGCGGTAAAAAGGTGTTACCTATGCTAAGTCGTCCCTTTAGAAAGGTGTACATAGAAACGGAGAATGTAACAGTGGGAGTGAAGAGTTGGTATAATAGCGTGGTTACTATTAAAGGTACAAAGCAAGCTGTTATGGAGCTAAGTAACAAGGTGCTAACTTTTTGGAGAGAGTACTCTGACGAGAAATTGGGTATTTTGAGCCAGTCCGAAGGTGAAAAGCACAATACAGTCACGCCCATTGCAACAAAGCTAGGCAATGAATACTGTATGGACATAATACTTAGGAACAACAGAACGGACGAAAAACATCCTTTTGGCATATATCATCCCACAGAAGACATGCACAACATAAAGAAAGAAGGTATTGGGCTTATTGAAGCAATGGGACTGTTTATACTTCCAGGCAGGCTAAAGAAAGAAATCGTTGGTATGATTGAGCTACTTGGCAAAGAACAAATAGATTTTGAGAGTGTGAACGCTGACGAAGCGCTTAGCAAACACCTAGGAATGATTGCTCAAATATCTGCTAATTATGGTAGCAAACAAAACAAAGTAGATGCGAGAAATAACATCGTCAAACAAATAGATCATACCTGCTTAAAAATTCTTGATTGTACAGCTGTTTTTAAGAACACCAAAGAAGGACAGGACGGGTTTGACAGGTTTATGTCCCTTCTAAAATAATTTAAGTTGTTTTTAATGCAGATGTTGTAAAATGTCAGTCTAGGAGCGGACTATGAAAAAAGTAATGTTATATTGCATATTGATAACAAGTATTATAGCGTTGTCAGTATGCCTTTTTTCTTGCAATGATACCCAAATAACTGCCCTTAGCGCAAAATATGAGCAGGTGAGTTTGCCACTGAATTCTTCATTATATGTTGAGAATTATATCGATTATGAAGGCAAAGGCAAGCTAAGCTATGCTATAGAGAATACCGAAGTACTTTCTTTATCGGGCAACAAAGTTACCGCAGTAGGGATAGGAAAGGGGACGGTAATTGTTTCGGCAGGGGATTTAAGCGCGCGTTTTCAGGTGATTGTTACCGACACTTCGGCAATTAGTATCACCGCACAAGATGCTTCCTTTGCATATGACGGCACGGTAAAAAATATATCTATTTTGGGCAATTTGCCAGAAAATAGTGAAGTAAAGTATTACCATAATGAGCAAGAGTTTTTGGGAACTAAAGAAATTGGCGAATACGAAATATCAGTGGAAGTTATTCTGCCTGAAAAATACAATGCAACATATATAAAAAAGACAGCTACGCTAAAGATTACTAAAGGCGTATATGATATGCGCAATGTGGCTTTTGTTAGCAAAACTTACACCTATGACGGCAACGAAAAGCAAGTGTTTATTAGTGGCACTTTGCCCGAAGGAGTTACTGTTAGTTATCGCAACAACAAAGCAACCAATGCCGGTATTTATTTGGCAAATGCTGTTTTTAGCTATGACGATAAGAACTATGAACCTATTGACGAAATGACAGCAAGGCTCACTATAAATAGGAAGGACTTTAGCTTAAACACAAACGGATTTGACAATACTTCCGTAGTTTATACTGGCTTAGGGCACAAAGTTGAGCTAAATAACTTGCCTGACGGACTGAGCGCTAATTACTTTATGGGCGAAACACCGGTACCAGAGCAAGGAATAGTCAACTCTGGTAGCTATACCATTAAAGTTGTTTTTACAGTGGAAAGCAATTCCGTTTTTGCCTTAAACTACAATTCAGTGCAATCCCGCGAAATTACTCTTATTATTAGGAAGGCGCAGTTTGTCAGTGAGAATTTGAGCTGGAAAGCACCACTCGGTTTCGTTTATGACGGCATAAACAAAACAGTAGGAACGGGAGAAAGTTTTGATGTGGGGCTTACTGGTGATTTGCCCAAAGGGCTTAATGGAGAATTTAATCAGGGAGCTACCGTAAAATATCAGTATTTAGATAACGGCTTGTTGAAAGATGCAAGCACGGGTAACTTCGCAGATGCTCGTACTTATGATATTTTTGCAAGTTTTACCATGCCAGAAGGATATTCGGCTAATTATTTACCGCTAGAAAATATGTACTATAACCTTATAATAAAGAGAGCGGTTTTTGACATGACATCTGTCAGTTTGCCTGCTGTGGATACGCTCGGCAAAAGTTTTGTAAGTCCACAGGTTTTTGACGAGCAACAACACGCTTTTGCAGTGACGGCAGAGCAAACCTTTTTTGATAAAGTCACCGTAAAATATTATTACACTCACAATAATGGGGAGCGCACTTTGGTTAGCGCAAGCGAAGTAAAAATCTATAGCGTGGGAAGCTATAAGATTGAAGCGGAGTTTACTCTCAAAGAAAATAAAAACAACTATGAGTTAATACCTATTAAGAGCATTACAGTGGTTATTACCAAGCTCTACATACCCATTGACAATGTAGTCTTTGTCGGTTTGGAACTACCGTATGATAAGTTAGAACATTTTCTTGCAGTAGAAAGTGACACTCTGCCAGAAGGAGTAAGCGTAACTTACGAAAATAATAACAAAACAAATGCAGGTGTTTATACCGTTATAGCTACCCCCAAGTATAAAGATATTAGCACCGCAAACTATGCATTTACTAATAACGGCAGTGCAATAAGTACGCTAACTGCTGTGCTAAAAATTAACAAAGTAGCTCTCACGCAAGCCGATGTTCCGCAAGATAAGTACAGCGCTTTGGGCGGAGAGTACTTACATACAAAAACACTTGCCGACTATGTAATAAAGGGCAAGGATAGTGAAGAAATTTGGTGGGTCAATCCTACCACAGTGCCTACAGTCAATATACCTTCTTATAGAGTGGGCTACAATACAGACAAAAACAATTATATTACATACGAATATCTGCTCGACCTTGCCATAACAAAGGCAACTATTGACGGGAACACTATTGTTTTTAATAGCCAATTTTTGCCCTATACTGGCGTGATTATTAAACCCAGTTATACTTTGGTTGGCAATAGTACCGCTTTGAAAGTAAACTATAACAGCGAAACCAATTTAATAGATATAGGCAAGCACGACATAACTAGCATAAATTTTGAGCTACTGGATAGTGTCAATTATAGTTTTATAAACAGCCCGACTATAAACAATAGATATATAGGCATTTTTAACAGCCAAATATTTAGTTATAGTGGCTTGCAACTAACCAAGTATAAAGGTTCTAGCGCAAATGTTACTATTATGGACGGCACGCAGTCCATAAAGAGTGAAGCATTCAGTGGCAATACTTATATAAGGAATATAATTGTACCCAATTCCGTTACCGAACTGAGCGCAAAAGCATTTTATGGTGTGGAGAACTTGGCGGAAATAACTTTACCGTTTGTGGGAAAAACACCGAGCAGCGGAGAAAGATTAGAAGCGGTTTTTGGGGTGACAAACAACGCGCTATCTAGCAAACTTAACAAAGTGACAATAGCTAATAGTAGCACTATATATCAAAGTGCCTTTGAAGGGGCGAAGTATTTGGAACAAATAATTTATAGCAAAGATGTCACAACCATACAAAGCTATGCCTTTTATGAGTGTACAAATTTGCAAAATATAGAGTTAGGCGATGCGATAAACAGTATAGGGCAAAGTATATTTTACAAGTGTTTTGCGCTCCAGGAAATAAAACTACCCTTTATTGGTGGCAGTATTAGTGACATAAGGACAATTGCTTACTTAGTGGGCGCAAATAGCGGAGAAAACTTGTATTCTAACTATACTTGCACACTTTTAGAGCTAACAAGCGATAGCATAACAACTCTGCCCGCTAAGTTTTTAGCGGATTTTGGTAGTTTAACAACGGTAATTTTGCCACAGTCCATTAACAGTATAGGCGGTGAAAGTTTTGCTGGTATTTCCGCGCCCATTACGATAAACGACAACTTTACGACAATAACCTTTGAAATGTTCAAAAGCTATAAAGGTACTAACATAACACTTCCTAATAACTTAACAACTATTGCTAATGGAGCATTCTATCAGGCAACAAACCTAGTTAATATCACCTTGCCTAAGTCGGTAACAAGCATTGGAGAGAATGCCTTTTTTGAAGTAAAGGCGACAATTACTTTTGATATGGATAGCAAAATTGCTACTATAGGCAACAGAGCTTTCCGTTCTTACAAAGGTACTTCTATTACATTGCCACCGTCAGTGTCCACGCTTGGGGACTATGTATGGGAAAATAGCGAAATAGAATCCATTGGGCTAAGCGCCAACATAATAAATATGGGCAGTGGAATTTTCAAAAACTGTAAAAAACTTGCTACCGCAACGATAGCAACGACATATATAGCAAATAATATGTTTGAAGGATGTGACAAGCTAAATAATATTACTATCAATAATGCCGAAGAAATCAAGGCAAATGCTTTCAAAAATTGTATAGCTTTGTTTGCCATTACCCTAAGTGATAAGATAGAAGCAATAGGAGAGAGCGCATTTAGTGGCTGTCTAAACTTAGTTCTTATAAATATATACAGCAACAATCCGCCCAGCCTTGGCACTAATGCTTTTATGACGGGTGTCGCAATAAAAATAAAAATTAACAATAACGCTAATTTATTGGCGTTTGAGAATGCTTTTGATGGATATCCTAATATAGTAGTAGAAAAATTACTATAAAATCCGATTTTATAAAAATTTTCTTAAAAAAATGCAAAAAAATGTTTGACAGCGTAGTTTTCCTATGCTATTATTACAAGGCTGTATTATAGGGTAGATGTGGGAGGTTACCGCCAAACGGATAGTTTCCACGGACTTACATAGGCACTTAGATGACTATGACTAACTGAAATATAAGGCGCTTGCGCCTTTTATTAAAAGACAGCTCGACACACACGGATAAGTGTAAAATGTTAGGTAAAAAAACAGGAGGTACAAACAAATGGCAGGTCAAAAAATTAGGATTAAGCTTAAGGCCTACGACCACAACCTTATCGACAACTCTGCAGAGAAAATCGTTGAGGCGGTAAAGCGTACTGGCGCTAGTATATCTGGCCCAATACCACTACCGACAGACAAAGAAATCGTAACGATCTTACGCGCTCCACACAAGTACAAGGACGCTCGTGAACAGTTCGAGCTTCGCACACACAAAAGATTGATTGATATCTACAACTCCACCAGCAAAACAGTGGATGCGTTGATGAAACTCGACTTACCCGCTGGTGTAGATATCCAGATAAAGTTATAGGAGGCTTATAATGAAGAAGGCTATATTAGGCAAGAAATTAGGTATGAGCCAAATATTTACCCCCGAGGGCATTGTTATTCCCGTAACAGTAGTAGAAGCTGGACCTTGTGCAGTTGTTCAAGTTAAGACAAAGGCAAAGGAAGGGTACGATGCAGTTCAGGTAGCTTTTGGCGATATAAAAGAAAAGAATGTAACAAAGCCCCAAGTTGGGCACTACGACAAGGCGAAAGCCACTCCTAAAAGACATCTTAGGGAGTTCCGCTTTGATGATTGCAGCGCTTACACAGTAGGTAGCGTTATCAAATGCGACAGCTTCGTTGTGGGCGATAAAGTAAATGTAGTTGGCAACACCAAAGGCAGAGGATTTACCGGAGTAATTCAAAGATGGAATTACGCAAGAGGTCCTATGGCTCATGGTTCAGGCTATCATAGGGGAGTAGGAAGTTTGAGCGCAAACTCCGACCCAAGCCGTGTATTTAAGAACAAGAAAATGCCCGGACACTATGGTGACGAACAGGTTACTATCAAGAACCTAGAAGTAGTGCGTGTTGACGAAAACAGAAATCTCTTACTCATCAAGGGTGGTATCCCTGGAGCAAAGGGAACTCTTGTTACCATCAAGGCGTAGTGGAGGTTTTATTATGGAATTAAAAGTAATCAATTTAAGTGGCAAGGAAGTAGAAAAAATACAAGTAAATGATGAGATATTCGCAACAGAATATAACGAAGCTCTTATCCATCAAATAATTGTTGCTCAACTTGCTAACAAAAGACAAGGCACAAAAAGCACGCTAAGTCGTAGTGAAGTACGCGGCGGCGGTATCAAACCTTGGAGACAAAAAGGTACAGGCAGAGCGCGTCAAGGTAGCATACGCTCACCGCAATGGAAGCATGGCGGAGTGGTATTTGCGCCGAAGCCCAGAGACTTCTCCAAGAAGATAAACAAAAGAATGAAGGTTCAAGCACTTTCTAGCGCGCTTAGCCAAAAGATTCGTCAAGAGGAGTTCGTTGTACTTAATGAGTTAAAGCTCAAGGAAGCCAAGACAAAACTTATGGCGAAACTTTGTGAAAAACTTAACGCAGGCGACAAAGCTTTGTTTGTTTTTGCAGGAGAGAATGTTTCTGTTGTAAGAGCGACAAAGAATTTGGCGACAACCGATGTTTGTGAAGCAAGTCTAGTTAATGTTTATGACATTGTTAGAGCAAACAAAGTGTTTATTACCAAAGACGCTGTAAGAAAAATTGAGGAGGTCATAGGATAATGAAGGCATATGATGTTATTATAAAGCCTGTTTTGAGCGAAAAGAGCTACGGAAATGTAGGGATAAAGGATTATACCTTTATTGTCGCTAAACAAGCTACCAAGACCGAAATCAAACAAGCTGTGGAATTTATTTTTGGAGTAACTGTAGACAGAGTTAATGTTAACAACTACCAAGGAAAAATAAAGCGTATGGGCAAAACGGCGGGCAGACGCTCGTCCTTTAAGAAAGCTTATGTTAAGCTGACTGCTGACAGCAAGCCCATTGAGTTCTTTGAGAGCTTATCATAAAGGAGGAAACTAACAATGGGTATAAAAAGATTTAAGCCAACAAGCCCTGCCCGTAGATTCTTTACAGTTTCCGATTTTGCGGAAATTACTAAGACTACCCCAGAAAAGAGTTTGCTAGAGAGCAAAAATAGATCTGGTGGCAGGAATGCAAACGGAAGAATTACTGTTAGACATATCGGCGGCGGCAGCAGACAAAAATATCGTATAATCGACTTTAAGCGCAACAAGGACGGTATTCCGGCTAAAGTTAGCGCAATAGAGTATGATCCGAACCGTAGCGCAAACATAGCACTACTTGCTTACGCAGACGGAGAGAAGAGATACATACTAGCACCCCTAGGACTATCTGTTGGTGAAACAGTAGTTAGTGGTAGCGGTATTGACATCAAAGTAGGCAACTGCCTAAAACTTGAAGATATACCGGTAGGAACGATGGTTCATAATATCGAGATGCAACCTATGCGTGGTGGACAAATAGCCCGTAGCGCAGGATGTAGCGCACAACTTATGGCAAAGGACAACGGCAAGGCAACACTCCGTATGCCCTCTGGAGAAATGAGATATGTTCCCATTGCTTGCAGAGCTACAATAGGTCAGGTTGGCAATATCGATCACGAAATTATTAGTATCGGTAAAGCTGGCAGAAAAAGACATATGGGCATTAAGCCTACGGTTAGAGGTGTTGTTATGAACCCTTGCGACCATCCACACGGCGGAGGAGAAGGCAAGAGCCCCATTGGTATGCCTGGTCCTGTTACTCCTTGGGGTAAACCTGCTCTTGGATATAAGACACGCAAGAAGAACAAAACAACAAACAAATCTATTATTAAGCGTATAAACTAAGCAGGAGGAGCAAATGAGTAGATCAATAAAGAAAGGACCCTATGTGCATGACAGTCTAAAAAAGAAAATAGTGGCTATGAATGCAGCGGGCGAAAAGAAACCTATTAAGACTTGGTCGCGTGCTTCTACTATTTTCCCAGAATTTGTGGGACATACAATAGCGGTTCATGACGGCAAAAAGCATGTACCTGTATATGTCACCGAAGACATGGTTGGACTAAAGTTGGGAGAATTCGCTCCGACAAGAACCTTCCGCGGACACGCTGGCAGCAAGACCACAGGGAAGAAATAGGAGGCATTGAATGGGAAAAACATATTTGAAAGCAGTTAAAAGAGCGGAGACGGCAGATAGACGGCCAAAAGCAATAGCCAAGTACATCCGCATATCCCCTTACAAGGTAAGAGCGGTGCTAGATCTTATTCGTGGCAAATCTTATCGTGAAGCTGTTGGTATACTTGAGAACCTAAACAAATCCTCCAGCGAGCCTATTTTGAAGGTGGTAAAGAGCGCAGGAGCAAACGCAGAGAACAATCTTAGCATGAATATGGATGAGTTGTTTGTTGCAGAGTGCTTCGCTGACCAAGGTCCCACGCTAAAGAGATTTATTCCTAAGGCGCACGGCAGGGCAGGCGGTTTGTTAAAAAGAACGAGCCATATCACAGTCATATTAGACGAAGTTAAGAAATAGGAGGTAGCAAAAAATGGGTCAAAAAGTTAATCCACATGGATTGAGAGTAGGCGTAATTAACGGTTGGGATACTCAATGGTATGCCGATAAAAAGTCCTTTGCTATCTATTTGAGCGAAGATAACAAAATCAGAGAAGCATTAAAGAAGAAGTATTTTAATGCAGCTGTAAGCAAAATTACTATAGAGAGAGCCGCAAACACAATAACAGTTAATATGTTCTGTGGAAGACCTGGCGTTGCTATAGGTAAGGAAGCTGCCGGCATCTCCGAAATCAAAAAAACCGTAGAAAAAATCGCTGTTGGCAAGGTAGTAAATATCAATGTTCTTGAAGTAAAGAAGGTAGATATTGACGCACAACTTGCAGCAGAGAGCATAGCGGCTAGTTTGGAAAAGAGAATACAATTCCGCCGTGCAATGCGCCAAGTTATGGGCAGAGCAATGAAGGGTGGAGCTAAGGGTATCAAAACTATGGTTAGCGGTCGTCTTGACGGCGCAGAAATAGCTAGAAGTGAACACTATAGCGAAGGCAGTATTCCCTTGCAGACAATCAGAGCCAACATTGATTATGGCTTTGCAGAAGCAACCACAACTTACGGCATAATTGGCGTTAAAGTTTGGGTATACAAAGGCGAAGTGTTTACTACGCAAGGTAAAGGAGGTAATGACTAATTATGTTAATGCCTAAGAGAGTTAAAAGAAGAAAGCAACACAGGGGCAACATGAATGGCTCCGCCAACAAAGGTAATATAATCGCTTACGGCGAGTATGCTTTGATGGCAACTGCTCCTAGCTGGATTACCAGCAACCAAATAGAAGCAGCGCGTGTAGCTATGACAAGATACATCAAGCGTGGTGGACAGGTTTGGGTAAACATTTTCCCACATAAGCCTGTTACAAAAAAGCCCGCAGAAACCAGAATGGGTTCCGGTAAAGGAAGTCCAGAATATTGGGTAGCAGTAGTAAAGCCAGGCAGAGTAATGTTCGAAATGAGCGGAATTCCTGAAGAAACCGCTAGAGAAGCATTGCGTCTTGCCGCTAACAAACTACCCGTTAAGAGTAAGTTTATCAAGAAAGAAAGCCAAGCTAAGGAAGGAGGAGCCGAATAATGAAAGCTATTAAGTTTTTTGAAATGAGCAGTGAAGAATTAGACAATAAGCTGAATGAACTAAAGGCCGAATTATTTAACCTTCGTTTCAAACACGCAACAAATCAGCTTAGCAATCCTTTTGTTATGACAGAGTGCAAAAAAGACATTGCCAAAATCAAGACTATTATCCGTCAAAGAGAATTGGGAATAAGCTTCGAGCCGACAAAGAAAGCTAAAAAAAGCGCGAAGAAATAGGAGGATATAAGAGATGGAAAGAAGTTTAAGAAAGAGCAGAATAGGCATAGTTATCAGTGATAAAATGGATAAAACTATTGTCGTTGCTGTACTAAGAAAGGTCAAGCATCCTTTATATAAGAAGTATATTACTCGCACTAATAAGTTTAAGGCGCATGACGAACTAAACCAATGCGGTATCGGCGACAAAGTAGAGATTGCAGAATGCAGACCTATCTCCAAAGAGAAGTGTTGGAGATTGGTAGAAATACTAGAAAAGGCTAAATAGGAGGTCGGAAATGATACAACCACAAACAAGATTAAAAGTAGCCGACAACTCCGGCGCAAAAGAAATTATGTGCATAAGAGTACTAGGCGGTTCCCGTGTAAAAAACGGCAACATAGGCGATGTTATCGTTGCTTCTGTTAAGTCAGCTACTCCTAACGGAACGGTTAAGAAGGGCGAAGTTATTAGGGCGGTTATTGTACGCACTCACAAAGGTATTATGAGAGCGGACGGCAGCACAATAAAGTTTGACGACAATGCAGCAGTAATTATTGACAACCAAAAGCAACCCCGCGGAACGCGTATTTTTGGGCCAGTAGCAAGAGAGCTTAGAGAGAAAGAATATATGAAGATTATTTCTCTTGCTCCCGAAGTTCTGTAGGAGGTAGAGATGAAATTTAGTGTAAAAAAAGGCGATTTTGTAAAAATAATTGCAGGAAATGACAAAGGCAAAACAGCTCAAATAATTTCCGTTGATGTTGCTAGCGGCAGAGTAGTTATAGAAGGCAAAGATATCGCTCACGCAAAGAAAGCTGTTAAGGCAAGAAAGGCATCCGACAAAAGCGGTATTATCACAATGCCTAAGAGCATAGATGTTAGCAATGTTATGCCAGTATGCGCCGAGTGTGGCAAAGCAACCCGCGTAAAACACGCAATAGTGGACGGTAAGAAAGTTCGTATTTGCAAATGCGGAGCAGTGCTAGAAACAAAGAAAGTCAAAGAAGAGAAGAAGGCAAAAGCTACTGTAAGAAAGAAAGTTAAGAAAGACGATGTAGTAGAAAATGCCGATGTACAAGTAGAAACTGCTTTGGATGTTGCCTCTGTAAGTGGGACTCCCGCAGAAGAAAAGAAAGAGATATAGGAGGCAGCAGATGGCAAAGAAAACAGTACAGACTGAAGCGAAAGCTGCAGTTAAGGTAGAGAACAGATTGAAGAATCTATATAAGAAGGACGCAGTACCTTCCCTAATTAAGACCTTCAATTACAAAAATGTTATGCAAGTTCCCAAGCTAGAAAAAATTACCCTTAATATGCGTCTAGGCGACATTAAGGATAATCCAAAGAGCATGCAAATTGCTATAGCAGAACTAGAGAAGATTGCTGGACAAAAGGCAGTAGAAGCTAAAGCGAAAAAATCTGTTGCAAACTTTAAGGTTCGTGAAAACATGGTAATTGGCGCAAAGGTGACCTTGAGAGGGGAGCGTATGTGGAACTTCTTGGAAAAGCTAGTATCAATAGCTCTTCCCCGTGTGCGTGACTTTAAGGGAGTATCTCCCAACGCCTTTGACGGGAGAGGAAATTATGCACTAGGTATAAAAGAGCAACTTATTTTCCCAGAAATATCTTACGACCAAATTGAGAAGGTAAGAGGTTTCGATGTATGTATCGTTACTACAGCGCGCAGCGATGAGGAGGCTAAGGAGTTGCTTAAGCAACTAGGAATGCCTTTTGCTAAATAGGAGGAGTTACACATGGCAAAGAAAGCAATGATAAATAAGCAACAAAGAAAGCAAAAGTTTTCCACCAGAGAATACACAAGATGTACTATTTGTGGCAGACCCCACGCTGTTTTGAAAAAATACGGTATTTGCAGAATATGCTTTAGAGAATTGGCTTACAAAGGTCAAATCCCTGGCGTTAGAAAAGCAAGCTGGTAAGGAGGTATAATATGGCTATGACAGATCCTATTGCAGATATGCTGACTCGTATTAGAAACGGTCTAACTGCAAAACACGAGAGTGTAAAAATTCCTTCGTCTAACATAAAAATGGCAATTGCCCAAATTTTGGTGGAAGAAGGTTATATTAAGAGCGTTGCTTTACAAAAAGACGAAGAAAGTGTACAAGACACCATCCTTGTTGAATTAAAGTACGGTCAAAATAATAGTAAAGTAATATCCGGAATTAAGAGAATTTCTCGTCCTGGATTAAGGATTTATGCTAAGAGCAATGAGCTTCCTAAGGTACTTAACGGTTTGGGAATTGCAATCATATCAACATCTAAGGGTGTTATGACTGACAAGAAAGCTCGCTCTGTAGGCGCTGGTGGCGAAGTTCTCGCCTATGTATGGTAGGAGGTAGTTTATGTCAAGAATAGGTAGATTACCGATAAACATTCCGGAAGGAGTAACTGTAAAATTTGAAGACGGTGTAGTAACTGTTACAGGCAAATTGGGCACTCTTACTCAAGCTATTGAGAACAAAAACATCGACATAAAAATTGATGGAAAAGTTGCTCATGTTGAGAGAAAGAACGAGATTAAGACCACCAAGGCTGCTCACGGATTATATAGAGCATTAGTAGCTAATATGGTTGAGGGTGTTTCCAAAGGTTTTGAAAAGGGCCTAGTCATTGCTGGTGTTGGTTACAAAGTTCAACTTGATGGCAAGAACCTTGTTATGAATGTAGGTTACTCACACAATGTCAAGGTGGAAGCTCCAGAAGGTATTACTTTTGCTTGCCCGACCATTACAGAAATTTCTGTTAAGGGTATAGACAAAAACCTAGTTGGACAAACAGCGGCAAATATTAGATTCGTAAGAAAGCCTGAGCCTTACCATGGTTATGGTATCCATTATAAAGATGAGACCATTATCCGTAAGGAAGGAAAGACTACAGGTAAATAAAGGAGCGTATTATGATTAAGAAAATTGATAAAAACGAAGTAAGGAAAGCACGGCACAATCGTATGCGTTTTTACATAAAGGGGACACAAAGCCGTCCCAGACTAAATGTGTACAGATCATTAAGCCATATTTATGCTCAAATAATTGATGATACCGCAGCTAATGGAAATGGTGCAACTATTGTTAGCGCTAACTCAGCCGAAAAAGAAATTGCAGCTAAAATTGCTGAACTAAACAAAACTGAAGCTAGCAAGGTAGTGGGCAAATTCATTGCAGAGAGAGCAAAAGCAGCAGGAATAACAGCCGTTGTTTTTGACAGAGGCGGATATTTATACACAGGCCGTGTTGCGGCAGTAGCAGACGGCGCAAGAGAAGCCGGCTTGGAATTTTAGGAGGGAACATGGCAAGAAACGAAAAATTTAGTAGAGAGCCCAAAGACGATTTGATAAAGAAGACCATCTCTGTCAACCGTGTTACTAAGGTTGTTAAGGGTGGCAGAAATATGCGCTTTGCAGCTTTGGTTGTTGTAGGTGACGGTAAGGATAGAGTAGGTTGCGGATTAGGCAAAGCAAAAGAAGTGCCAGAAGCTATCGAAAAAGCCACCAAAGCAGCTACAAAAGCTATGGTTACTATTTCTATAGTAGACAAAACTATTCCCCACGCAATACAAGGTGTATATGGCAGAGGCAAGGTACTATTGATGCCAGCTGTAGAAGGTACCGGAGTTATTGCAGGCGGAGCGGTTAGAGCAGTTCTTGAAGCAACTGGTATTAAGGATATAAGAACAAAGAGCATTGGCAGCAACAACCCAATCAACTGCGTTAAGGCGACTTTGGCAGGACTAAGTGCATTACGCACAGCCGAAGAAGTGGCAAAAGCGCGCGGAATTGATGCAAGCGAACTAGCAGACTAGGAGGATTACTTAAAAATGGCAAAAATTAAAATAACATTGGTAAAATCCAAATTTGGTAGAATCAAGGCGCAATCATCTACGCTAGAGGCTCTTGGTTTGAGAAAGATTGGTAGTAGCGTAGAAAAGGAAGACAACGCAGCTATTCAGGGAATGATTAACAAGGTATCTCATCTTGTTAAGGTTGAAGAAATATAGGAGGTTAGATATGAAGCTACATACTATTTCTCCTGCACCAGGAGCGGTAACCAAGGCAAAAAGACTTGGCAGAGGTATAGGCTCAGGTTTGGGAAAAACGAGTGGTAAAGGTCACAAAGGACAGTGGGCGCGTAGCGGAGGCGGCGTAAGAGTCGGCTTTGAAGGCGGTCAAATGCCACTTATCCGTAAAATACCCAAAAGAGGGTTCAAGAATGCGATGTTCAAAAAAGTATATTCTATCGTAAATGTCAGCATACTTAGCGAAGTGTTTGAAAACGGTGATGTTGTCAACGCAGAAGCATTGCTTAGTAAAGGCGTTTTGAGTAAAATTGAAGAATACGGACTAAAAATCTTAGGAGATGGCGAAATCTCTAAGAGTTTGACAGTTCAGGCCAACAAATTCACAGAATCCGCTGCGAAGAAGATAGAAGCTGCAGGCGGTAAAGCAGAGGTACTATAATGCTCCAAACATTAAAGAATGCCTTTTTGACTCCGGAAATACGGAAAAAGATAATATATACTCTGATAATCTTGTTGATTTACAGATTAGGTTGTTTTGTACCAATTCCTGGATTGAACCTTTCCGAAACATTCGGCACTACCACAAACAGTGACTTTATGGGTATGCTCAGTATGATTACTGGTGGTTCACTGCAAAATGGTACTATCTTTGCGTTAGGTATTGTGCCCTTTATTAACTCCTTCATCATAATGCAGCTACTTACTTTGATTATTCCAAAGTTAGAGAAGCTAAGTAAAGACGGAGAAGAAGGCAAAAAGAAGATAAATCAATATACCCGTTATATGGCAATCTTGCTAGGTCTTGTTCAAGCAGTAGGCGTAATGCTAAGCTGGAAGAACAGTATCACAGGCGTTTTTGGAACTCCAGACGGAGTAAGCAAAGTATTTACTATGATTTGTGTCGTAATTATTCTTACTGGCGGTAGCTCACTTGTTATGTGGCTAGGCGAGAGAATAACAGAATACGGCATTGGTAACGGCACTTCGCTAATAATATTTGTCGGTATCGTATCTTCTATAGGAACGGCAATAGGCACATCAATATTCTCCACCATTCCCGACCAGGCGAAAAACGGAGATTTGACAGGAATATGGTTCTTACTAGCATTTATTGTGCTTGTAATACTACTATTCGGATTGATTGTTTTTATTGATTTGTCGGAAAGAAGAATACCAGTACAGTATGCAAAACAAATTAAGGGCAATAAAATGTACGGCGGACAGTCCACACATATACCAATTAAGGTAAACAGTGGTGGAGTTATGCCAATAATATTCGCATCCAGCTTAATCATGTTCCCACAAATGATAATGCAGTTCGTGGGCAAAGCTAACGCATTCACGGAGTTTTGGTACACTTGGATGGGAGTAGGCGGACATTTGTATCCAGTGTTCTTGTTCTTGCTTATAATTTTCTTTGCATATTTCTATGCTCAGATACAGTTCAATCCAGACGATATTGCAAGAATGATACAACAAAACGGCGGATTTATTCCTGGTATTAGACCAGGCAAATCCACAAGTGACCATTTGCGTAAGATTAACAACCGTATTACTTTGTTCGGCGCTCTGTTCTTAGCGTTCGTAGCGCTGATACCGACCTACATTCTCAAGTTAAAAGGCTTTGAGAGTTTGGGACTAAGTAATGCCTTTAGCGCAACAGGACTACTGATTGTTGTTAGTGTAGCGTTGGAATTTGAGAAGCAAATAGAGTCACAACTATTAGTGAAAAATAATAAAGGATTCCTGAAATAGTATGAAGATTATTTTATTAGGCGCACCAGGCGCAGGAAAAGGTTCTCAAGCAACAAAAATTGCATCTGAGTACAAAATAGCTCATATTTCCACAGGCGATGCACTTAGGGCAAACATAGCTCAAGGCACAGAGCTTGGAAAGAATGCAAAGTCATACATTGACAGCGGTAAGTTAGTTCCAGATGATGTCGTAATAGGCATTGTTGCCGACAGAATAAAACAAGACGATTGCAAAAATGGATTTCTACTAGATGGTTTTCCGCGTACAGTCGAGCAAGCGAATGCGTTAAGCGCACTTACTGATATTGATTATGTTATTGATATTGCCGTAGATTTTGATTTAATTATTAAGCGAATCACGGGCAGGAGAATGTGCAAGTGTGGCGAAACATACCACATAACCACATACAATTCCAATGTTTGCGCAAAATGCGGTGGCGAACTTTACCAAAGGGCGGACGATAACGAAGCAACCATAGCTAATAGGTTGGAAGTTTATAACCGCCAAACTACTCCGCTTATTGATTACTACAAAAAAGCGGGTAAACTGGTTACGGTTGACGGCAACAAAAAAATTGATGAAGTTTTTGAAGTTGTTAAGAAGATACTAAATGGTAACAATTAAGAGTCAAGAACATTTAGATTTAATGAGAAAAGCGGGCGTTGTACTAAGAGATACCCTGAGTCTTATTGAAGAAAATGCCAAGATTGGAGTTACCACCAAAGAGTTGGACAAAATAGCGTACCTTTACATATTAGAGCAAGGTGGAATACCTTCTTTCCTAAACTACAATGGCTATCCTGCCAGCGTTTGTCTATCTATTGACGAAGAAGTTGTGCACGGGATACCCAGTGAAAAAAGAGTGCTAGAAGAAGGAATGTTGCTGAAAATTGACTGTGGTGTTGGTATTGGCGGTTATCATACCGATGCTGCAAGAACGGTTGCAATAGGGCAGATATCTGAGAAGAAGCGCAAACTTATGCAAGTGTGTGAGCAAAGTTTTTTTGAGGGTATGAAAGTGCTAAAAAGTGGCGCAAGACTAGGCACACTGGGGCACGCAATACAGTCCTATGTGGAGAGTTTTGGCTTTAGCGTGGTAAGGGATTTGACTGGACACGGTATAGGTACTACAGTTCACGAAGATCCAACTATACTGAATTTTGGCAGAGAAGGTAGAGGGGAGCGAGTGCATAGCAATATGACTATTTGCGTAGAACCTATGATAAACTTAGGCAGCGCGGATGTGTATTGCAAGGCGGACGGCTGGACCTATGTCACAAAGGACGGTTTGCCTTCAGCTCATTATGAAAACACCGTTATTATTACTGATAACGGAGTGGAAATAATAACTATATAAGGAGTCATTATGGGACCGATAACGGTAGGCTCGGTTGTGTTTAGCAAAGCAGGACGGGACAAGGGAAACTTCTTTATGGTGCTAGAAATACTTGACGATGCCTATGTAAACATCGTTGACGGCGAGATAAGGAAGCTAGATAGACCGAAACGAAAAAAAATAAAACACCTAAAAAACACCAACGATGTGCTAGAAACTATAGCCGTTAAAGTGATTAAGGGTACTAAGATATTTGACGCAGAAGTTTTTAGCGCACTGCGAAAATATAATTCATAAATGGAGGACACTGAATGTCAAAAGATGATGCAATTGAAGTCGAAGGCGTAATACTAGAAATTTTGCCAGGTACGAATTTTCGGGTAAAGCTAACCAACGGCCATATTATCACCGCTTATTTATGTGGAAAAATGCGCCAACATACCGTTAGGGTGTGTGTAGGCGACAAAGTTAAGGTTGCGATGAGCCCATACGACCTTAATAAAGGTAGAATAACCTACCGCAACAGAGTATAAAAATTAGTTTGTAAACAAGCAAATACGGAGGAAACAAAAATGAAAGTTAGACCATCAGTTAAGCCTATGTGCGACAAATGTAAGGTAATTAGAAGAAACGGCAAAGTTATGATTATTTGCAGTAAGTACCCAAAACACAAGCAAAGACAGGGCTAAAAGTAATTGCATTGTAATATTCGATGTGTTATAATAGCAAAGTTAAAGAACTCTTGCAAGTATTGCAAGGAAAAGTAGTGTTCTATATGAAGGCGGCTGAATTATTCTTAAGATAATTTACTTCATTGATTAATATACATACAAAAAACAATATGGAGGATTTTTAAATGGCTCGTATAGCAGGTGTAGATTTACCCCGTGAAAAGAG
>CAYJBW010000021.1:0-21142 GCA_964368255.1 uncultured Christensenella sp. | reverse complement strand
GGAATATGCAAAGAAAAGTAGGCGTCCTTAATGGACATAATGCCGTATTTGTCTGCAATTTCCTTATCTATTACACTGCTAAAAGAATAAAGTGGCAAAGCTTCCTTTATAAGCGACCAGTATGTGCGTTGATAAATTAAGGCTTTGGTGGGATAAATTGGCTGAATCCCGCTAAACTTTGTTGCTTCAGTTTTTTTCTCAAAGCTAGGATTATTCATTTCTAAGCAGTAGTTATTAAACCTAATTTTTCCATAAAAAGTATAAGTTTCGCCAACTTCCAGGGTCTTTGACGGGTATACATTATTGTACCAAACTAGCTTAATCAGCTTATTTTCCGTTTGCCCTTCTGCGATGAAAATGTTTACTCTTTTACCCTTAAATGGCTTGCTTTTGGATAAAATAATTATCTCTAACAAACAATAAGACCCATCGTAAGCATCCGCAAGTGGGATAACTTTGGATAGGTCTATGTATGTTTTTGGTAGACGCTCTATAAATGAATCAATATCAAATATACCTAAGGTGTTTAGCTTGTTTTCTACAACACTGCCCACACCTTTTATACTTTTTAGACTCATTCTAAACTAAGCAAATAGTAGTAATGCGGTTGTCCGCCGTTTGCTATTACTATGTCGCTGTCGGGGAATTCTTTTTGCAATTTTCTGCTCAAAGCATCCGCTTGCTTTTCTTCTATGTCCGCGCCGTAATAAAGAGTGATTACACAAATTGCATCTTTATCTTTGGTGCTAAGTGATTGCATAACCACATCGTCAATATCTTTGCCTTGGGCAACAATTTTCTTTTCTAGCGCAATAATGTCACCATTATGCAAATTAAATCCGTCAAGTTCTGTATCTCTCACCGCATGAGTAACTTGTATGCAAGTAATAGCCTTAGCTGCGCTAGTCATATTGCTTGTGACAACTTCTAATTCATTTTCTGGGTCGTATGCCATAGCTGCCGCTATGCCTTCTGGTGCGTTATTTGTAGCTATGACTACCAAATTGCAGTCAACTATGTCTTTTGCCTGTTGGCAAGCTAGTACAATATTCTTATTATTAGGTAGCACAATTACA
Source organism: uncultured Christensenella sp. (assembly GCA_964368255.1). Lineage (GTDB taxonomy): Bacteria > Bacillota > Clostridia > Christensenellales > DTU072 > CAG-1782. The sequence continues at coordinate 20,066 of CAYJBW010000021.1, read as the reverse complement.
TTATCAGCATTGATATCATTGACATACTTTACTATGTCGTCAACGCTTGGATTCATAGTTTGTCCGCCTTCAAGAACACTATCAGCGTTTAGTTCTAAAAATAAATCTCTAAAGCCTTTTCCAGAGCTTATTGCTAGCATACCAATATCTTTCTTTTCCCTATTTTTACTGCCAACAAGTTGTCTATTCTGCTCAAGCATATTTTCAATTTTGGGCATATTAAGTTCTCCCATGGCTAGAGCAAGCGCAAGCGCTTTGTCGGGGTTATTGGTATGAATATGCACTTTAACCATCTGTAAATCGCCCACAACTAGCACACAATCGCCTATTTTGCTTAGATTATCACGAAATTTATCCACATCCGCCATTGTTGTCATTGGATTGAGGTTGATAATAAAGAACTCCGTACAGTATGCAAAATTGATGTTTTCTAGGTCGTGTTCGTCAGTTTGGAAAAGCACTGTCTTAACTTCCTGCGTTTCTTCCACAAAGGGTTTCATTTCTACATTGGCTAGTATGTTGTACATTCCAATAATAATGAACATTAGCCCCTGTCCACCGCTATCAACAACGCCAGCTTTGGCAAGAACGGGAAGAAGGCGGGGAGTATCTTGCAATGTATCTTCGCCTTTTTGTATTATTTTTTTGAAAAATTCTAAAAAATTGGAAGTGCGGTTGGCTGTTTTTAGCGCAAACTCGCTCATAACTCTTATTACTGTAAGTATTGTGCCTTCTTTGGGTTGAGTAACGGCATCATACGCTTTGTTACTGCCCGCCATTAGAGCTTTAGCAAAAATTTTGGTGTTAATCGTGGATACTTCACTCAAAACTTCGCTAATACCCCTAAGTATTTGGCTTAATATTACTCCGCTGTTGCCCCTTGCGCCCTTTAACGCGCCTTTGGCAATGCTTTGTACGGTTTCTTTAATACTGCCACCGTCTATTGCATCCATTTCTTTAATGGTTGCCGTCATAGTGAGCCCCATGTTTGTGCCGGTATCGCCATCTGGCACCGGAAAAACATTCAGTTGGTCCACATATTCCTTGTTAAGCATTAAGTTATGATATCCACCTCTAAAAATTTCCTTTAGCTGAGTGTTATCTATATTTATCATTTATATCCTCTCAATTATATCTAAACATTGCAGGCAATTATAATTTCATACCTACAACATGCACATTTACCGTTTTTACGCGCATCCCTGTGAACATCTCCACATGATATTTTACCGCTGATTTTAGGCTTTGTACAACCGCTTCCACATTGACACCACTAACAATAAGAACATACAAATCAATATAAATCCTGTTGTCTGCGGTGACAAGTTTTACTCCTTTAGCAATGGGTTCTTTATGAAAAATCATAAGGACGCTATCGCTTAAACGACGGCTAACAAGCTCAGCCACACCGTAGCACTCACGCGCCACTTTGTTTACTACCATAGCTACGGCATCATCCGCTATAGAAATACTACCGTAGATATTATAAGTGTGTAAAGCCATACTGCTCCTTATGATTTATATTTTATACTATTTATAAATAATCATAGTATACAAATACTTAAATTGCAAGTATTTTGTAAATATTATCAAAAAACAATTGCCAAAGCTAAAATATCATAGTATAATAGCCTAGTCATAATGTAGGAGGTTTACAATGAGTAGAGTTTGTAGCGTATGTGGTAAAGGTCAAATGTCTGGCAACAAGGTTAGTCATAGCAATAGAAAGGCACCTAGAAGTTGGAAGGCAAATGTTCATAAAGTAAAAGTTATTAGCGCAAATGGGGCTGTTGCTTCTCAATATATTTGCACTCGTTGCCTAAAAACAGCTAAGAAAGAAGCTTAGTATTACTGTTATTTTCACAAAAAATAATTACACCTAAAATGGGTGTAATTTTTATGTACCTAAGCTACTAAAAAAACAAAATACACCTAAGAATTAGGTGTATTTTTTGCTTAATTATCAGTAAAAACTACTTACTGCGATAGTCCTTAATAGCTTCCGCAATTGCTTCTTCAGCAAGCACGGAGCAGTGTATTTTTTGGGGTGGCAAACCTTCTAGCTGCTGCACTACATCGGCGTTAGTGATAGCAAGAGCTTCTTCAATTGTTTTGCCCTTAATCATTTCCATTGCGGTTTCGCTACTGGCAATAGCCGCTGCACAACCAAAGGTTTTGAACTTGGCATCAACTATTACATCGTTTTCTATCTTTAAGTATACTTGCATTATGTCGCCACAGCTAGCGTTGCCTACCGTTCCTACGCCACTAGCGTCTGCAATTTCGCCCACATTCTTTGGGTTAGCAAATACCGATATTACTTTGTTATTATACATACATCCCTTCTCCTTTGATTTCCTTAAACAGTGGCGACCAGCTTCTTAGCTTCTCTACCTGTTCCTTTAGTTTTTGTATTACATAATCTACTTCTTCTTTGGTGTTGTCTTTCCCAAAACTAAATCGAATAGAGCTGTGCGCATCTTCTATTTTGGTACCAAGCGCCATTATTACTGAAGATGGCTCCAAACTTCCTGAGCTACAGGCAGAACCACTGCTTACCGCTATGCCATTTATGTCCAAAGTCATCAAAATAGACTCACCTTCTATATAGTCAAAGCTAAAATTAGCGTTGTTTACTAGCCTGTCTTCCATACCGCCGTTTATACGGCAGAATGGTATTTCTTCGCTTACTCTTTGTACAAAATAATCACGCAAAGTCTTAATATGAGCATTGTTTTTTTCCATATCGCGCACGCTTATTTCTAGCGCCTTTGCCATGCCTACTATGCTCGGGGTGTTTGTTGTACCTGCTCTATAGCTTCTTTCTTGGTGTCCACCAACAATTAGCTTGTCAATAATAACACCGCTTTTTATAAAAAGCAAGCCTATTCCCTTAGGTCCGTGGAATTTGTGAGCAGATATACTAAGCATATCAATATTGTCTCTTTTTACATCAATATTTATGCTCCCAACTGCTTGCACTGCATCTGTATGGAAAAGTATGCCTTCATCACGGCAGAACTTGCCAATCTTTGCTATGGGCTGAATGGAGCCAATTTCGTTATTGGCATACATAATAGACACAAGTATTGTTTGGTCGGTAACTGCATTTTTTAGTTCTTCCAAATCTATTTGCCCATCCTTATTAACGCTAAGATATGTTATTACAAATCCTTGTTTTTCCAGTTCCTTGCAGGTGGATAAAATAGCAGGATGTTCTATAGCTGATGTTATTATATGGTTGCCAAACTTTTTGCTTGCGTACGCAGCTCCCTTAAGTGCCCAGTTGTCACTCTCTGTGCCACCGCTGGTAAAATATATTTCGGTAGGTTTGGCATTAAGTAATTTTGCAATACTTGCCCTTGCGTTATCTACCACAGCCGCCCCCTCTCTGCCAAAGCTATGCAAGGAAGATGCGTTGCCGTAGTTGTCACAAAAATAAGGCAACATCGCTTCAAGCACTTCTTTGTCAACTGCCGTTGTTGCGGAATTGTCTAGGTATACTCTCATTTTTATCTCTCTTTGTAAGTTCGGTAGCCATAGCTACAAATAACTTACATATAATTTATTTTTCTACAATTTATTTACTTTTCTTTTGTATTGTATTATTGCAACTGTTTTATGTGTTATTGCAACTGTTTTATGTATTTTGTAACATCAGAAAGTGCAATTTCTACATTATTTTTGTCATACATATTCTTTAGTATTACTTTATTATTAGCAATTTCTTCTTCTCCTAGTACAATTACATATTTTACGCCAATTTTGTCAGCATATTTCATTTGCGCTTTCAAACTTTTGCCCATAAGGTCGGAGCAAGCAGATATGTTATTTATCCGCAAGTCATTAACAATCTGCATTGCTTTGGTCTGCTTACCTAATGGCGCTATGTAAACAAAAGGTTTGGCATCTTCACCTAGATATAGATTTGCCCCTTCCATTACCATAATTAGCCTTTCCAGTCCCATTCCAAAGCCCACAGCAGGTATGCTTTTGCCACCGATTTCTTCCACTAAATTGTTGTATCGTCCTCCGCCACAAACAGTACCTTGACTGCCGATAGCTGTTGACACAAACTCAAAAACCGTTCTTGTATAGTAGTCAAGTCCGCGTACAATATAGGGGTTAATTTCGTACTCAAGCCCCATATCAGTTAGTAAGTTACAAAGTTCCGTGTGGTGACTTTGGCACTCGTCACAAATATAATCAAGCACTACTGGCGCATTCTTAGCTATTTTTGCACATTCATCAACTTTACAGTCAAGCAGTCTTAGCGGATTTTTTTCCAACCTTTCCAGGCAAGTGGGGCAAATGTCCTTTTTATAACTACTATAATAGCTTTGCAGTGCCTTGCTGTATTCCTTTCTGCACTCGCTACAACCAATGCTGTTAATAAATAGCTTAACTTCCGTTATCCCTAGTTTGTTAAAGAAAGTCTTTACCAAGGCAATTACTTCCGCATCAGCTACAGGCAAGTGGCTGCCAAATAGTTCTATTCCGAACTGGTGATGCTCCCGCAGCCGTCCCGATTGTGGCTTTTCATAACGGAAAACAGGTGTCAAATAAAACATTTTTTGGGGTAAACCCAAATTATCTAGCCCATTTTCTATAAAACTTCTAACCGCTCCTGCCGTACCTTCGGGCTTTAGCGTCATGCTTCTATCGCCCTTGTCAATGAAAGTATACATCTCTTTATTGACGATGTCGGTTGTTTCACCAACACCACGCGAAAAAAGTTCAGTACTTTCAAATGTGGGCGTGCGGATTTCCTTAAAACCAAAATTCTCTGCTGTTTGCCTGGCAACATTTTCTACAAAATGCCATTTGTAACTTTCAAAAGGCAATACATCTTTTGTGCCTTTGGGTAGTGTAATCATTTATTTCCCCTATAAAATATATTTTTTCAAGTTTAGAGTTTTTAACGCTTTATCAAGGTGTTTTTCTACATAAGCTTTGTCCACAACAAGGTCAGTTAACTCCCCTTCGCCGTCTGCGGTGAAAGATACTTCTTCAAGAAGCATTTCCATAACTGTCTGAAGGCGTCTTGCGCCAATATTTTCGTTATTTTCGTTCTCCAAAAATGCTATTTTTGCCATTTCTTTTATGGCATCGTCAGTGAACTTTAGGTCAACTTTGTCAACCTTTAACAGCTGGGCATACTGCATCAATATAGCGTTGTCCGGCTCTCTTAGTATCCTTTCAAAGTCATTTTGTGTCAAACTCTGTAAGTCCACAAGCACGGGGAATCTGCCCTGAAGTTCTGGGATAAGGTCGCTTACCTTGGCAATATGGAATGCGCCTGCGGCGATAAACAGAATATAGTCCGTCTTTATATTGCCATATTTTGTACTAACCGTACAGCCTTCTACAATAGGCAAAATATCTCTTTGCACCCCTTCTCTTGATACATCGGGGCCGTTTGTTTTGCCTTTTGACGCTATTTTGTCCATTTCATCAATAAAAATAATTCCGTCTTGTTCCGCTCTTTTTAGTCCTTCGGTATTTATTGAGTCGTTATCTAGCATTTTGTTAGCTTCTTCTTGCACGAACTGCTTAAAGGCTTCCGCTACATTTATTTTGCGCTTTTTCCTGCGCTTGGGCATTATACTTCCCAATATCTCGCCAAAATTATTGTCGTTAGGAGCACCGCCAATTGGACCTAATTGTAAAGTTTTTGCAGCTTCTTCCACTTCAATTTCTACAGGTATCTTATCTAGTTTGCCTGCGCGTAAGTCACTAAGTAGCCCTTCTTTAATAACTTCGTCTGCGGTATCAGGAGATGCTTTTTTCTTGATTGGGAATATGGCATTAACTATCTTAGTTTCTGCAAGCTCTGTAGCTTTTGGCTCCACTTCAGCAATTTTTTCTTCTCTAACTAAGCGAATAGATACTTCTACTAAGTCCCTAACCATACTTTCTACATCTCTGCCCACATAGCCTACTTCGGTAAACTTAGTAGCTTCTACCTTGATAAAGGGCGCCTTAACTAGCTTTGCAAGCCTTCTTGCAATCTCCGTTTTGCCTACACCCGTAGGTCCGCGCATAATAATGTTCTTAGGGGTGATTTCTTCCATCATCTCAATAGGGAGCATTCTTCTTCTATAACGGTTCCTTAGAGCAACTGCCACCGCTTTTTTGGCACCGTTTTGACCGATTATATATCTATCTAATTCTTGCACTATTTGTTTTGGTGTTAATTCCATATTGTCCCCCTAAACAGTTTCTAAAATTATATTGTGGTTGGTAAATATGCAAATATCTGCGGCGATTTTCATAGCCTTTCTTGCAATTTCTTCCGCTGTCATATCAGTGTTTTCCATTAACGCCCTAGCCGCGCTCAAGGCATAATTGCCACCGCTTCCAATAGCGCACACTCCGGACTCTGGCTCTATAACATTGCCATCACCGCTTATTACATACAAATTTTCGTTGTCAGCAACTATTAGCATTGCTTCCAAGTTCCTTAGCATTGTGCCGTTACGCCATCCTTCCGCTAGTTCCACCGCGCTCCTAAGTAAGTTGCCAGAGTACTTTTGTAACATTTCTTCAAATTTTTCACTCAAAGTGAAGGCATCGCTAACAGAACCGGCAAAACCTACCACTACTTTATCATCATAAATTCTTTTAACTTTTTTTGCGTTGCTTTTCATCACTATGCTTTGTCCCATAGTAACTTGACCGTCACCTGCCATTGCAGTGACTCCGTCTTTTTTCACAGCGCAAATAGTTGTCGCTCTCATTTCCATTATGAATACTCCTTTTATAAATATTTAATGTAAAAATCTATTTCTTTCTTTGCTCTATTGCTATATTCTTGCTTTCTTTTTTGCTTGTCTTTAACCTTTTCTTCCAGTTCGCTAACTAACATAAAACTAACATGCGTTGGTTGAAAATCCACATTTTCTGATGATATATAACGCATCAAACTTCCGCTCATTGTGTTCTTTGGCGGAATAAAAGCATCTTTATTTTCTATCTTGTGCGCCATATTTATCGCGGCAATAAGTCCGCTCATTGCGCTCTCAAGATATCCTTCCACACCGCTAATTTGTCCTGCAAAGAATATCGTTTCTTCTTTCTTTAGACTAAAATCAGCATTTAACACCTTGGGAGAATTTATGAAAGTGTTCCTGTGCATAACGCCGTATCTTGTGTATTCTGCATTTTTTAGTGCTGGTATTATGCCAAAAACTCTTCTTTGTTCTCCAAAAGTTAGATTTGTTTGGAACCCTACAATATTATAACACCTGTTTGTGTTGTCTTCTTTGCGTAACTGTACCACGGCAAAGGGGCGTTTGTTTGTGACTGGGTCATATATCCCCACAGGGCGAAGCGGACCGAATCGCAAACTATCTCTGCCCTTTTCTGCCATAATTTCTATGGGCATACAAGCATTAAATATATCTTTTTTTTCGAACTCTCTTAGTATTATTTTATCCGATGTAATTAAATTGTCAACAAAATCATAATACTCTTTCTCATCTAAGGGGCAATTTATGTAGTCTTCTCCGCCTTTGTTGTACCTTCCTGCAAAGAATGCTTTGCTCATATCTAAACTGTCAAAGCTAACAATGGGCGCAACCGCATCAAAAAAGTTAAGCTCTTTTTCTCCTAATAATTCGGCTATTTTTGCGCCTAACTTATCCGATGTTAATGGACCTGAACAAACTATGGTATAGGGTGTAATGTCCAAACATTCTTCCCTAATAATCCGTAATTTGTCGAAATTATTTAGCTCATTTTCTATCTCTTTGGAAAAGACTTCTCTTTCCACAGCTAGCGCTCCGCCAGCAGGTACGCTGCAACGCATAGCCACCTTTAGTATAAGGCTATCCATAGCTTCAAGTTCATACTTGAGCAGACCTTGCGCGGTGTTTTCGTCAGTAGACTTCAAACTATTACTACAAACAAGCTCCGCCAAATCGCCCGTTTTGTGTATGGGCGTGGTAATTTTGGGACGCATTTCGTACAGGTCCACACTATATCCACGCTTTAGCAGTTGGTAGCACGCTTCGCAACCAGCTAGGCCGCCACCAATAATTTTTATCCTATTCATCCTTTTCTTTGGCAACTTGTATAGTATGATTGCATTTTTTGTTGGTGCAGATATACTTTGTTTCTTTATTCTTGGTAACTATTCTCATAACAGACCTACATTCTGGACAAAAGTCTGGTGCAGGTTGTTCCCAACTCATAAATTCACAATCAGGATAATTGCTACATCCATAAAATGTTTTGCCAGCCTTTGTCTTTTTCTTCACTACATGACCGCCACAGCTAGGACACTTGCCCAGCGGCTCAATAATGCTCTTTATATTCCTACACTTAGGGAAGTTGGGACAAGCTAAGAACTTGCCATACTTACCGGAACGCACGACCATATTCGCGCCACATTTCTCACAAATTGTATCCGTAACTTCTTCTTCTAGCTTCACTTTCTTTTCCGCAGAATAAGCATTGTTTATACTCTTAAGGAATGGTGGATAAAAGTCATTGATTATTTTTTGCCACTCGGTACCATTAACAATGGTGTCAAGTTTGCCTTCTAGCGATGCGGTAAACTGTATGTCCACAATGTCGCTAAAGTTCTTTTCCATAAACTCAACTACCGTTTCGCCAAGTTTGGTAGGTTTCAGGTTCTTGCCGTCTTTTTCTGTATATTCCCTTTTCGCAAGTACAAATACCACTGTTGCATATGTAGCTGGACGGCCAATGCCGTTTTCTTCCATAGCCTTAATGAATGTTGCATCGGTATATCTTGGGGGAGCTTTGGTGAACTTTTGCTCGCTCTTAATCTCTTGTAAATCTAGGTTTTCCCCTTCTTCTATGTTGGGAAGCTTGGAGTTTGTTCCTTCTTCTTCTTCAGTTTCTGTTTCGTAAGCTATGGTATAACCCTTAAAAAGCAAAGTTTTGCCCGTTATTTTGAACCCATAGTTGCCTTTCTCGCTATCTGCATTTATATGAACATTCAGCGTATTATAAACAGCTTCTGACATTTGGCTTGCCAAAAAGCGGTCATATATTAGTTTATAGAGCCTGTACTGGTTCCTGCTAATTACGCTTTTCAAACTGTCTGGCGTTCTTTCTAGGCTAATAGGCCTTATTGCTTCGTGAGCGTCTTGAACATTAGAATTTTTGGTGGAATAAAAGTTGGGTTTAGCGGGCGCATACTCTTTGCCAAAATTAGCCGTGATATAATCAATGGCATCCTTTTGCGCATCAGGCGATACTCTCACGCTGTCGGTACGGATGTAGGTAACAAGCGCAGTATGTCCTTCACCGTTTATTTCTACACCTTCATAAAGCTGCTGAGCAACTTTCATAACATCTGGAGCAGATAATTGTAACCTGCTAGAACCGTCTTGTTGCAATGTGCTGGTAGTAAATGGCGCGCTTGGACGGGACTTTGACACGCCCTTTTTTACGCTATCCACCACGAACTTTGCACTATTAAGTGCATCAGTAATTTCTTTAACTTGTTCGCCATTCGTCAGCTTTAACTTTTTACCGTTAAAATCCGCCAAACTAGCCTTAATTGCTGTTGACTTGCCTTTCTTTAGCAAGAATGCAAATAGATTCCAATATTCTTCGGGTACAAATGCGTTTATTTCTCTCTCGCGGTCCACAATCATCTTTAGAGCAGCGCTTTGCACTCTTCCGCCCGACAACCCTTGTTTAATCTTTTTGTTAAGTATGGGGCTAATTTTGTAGCCAACAAGCCTATCAAGCACTCTGCGCGCTTGTTGCGCGTCAACAAGGTTCATATTTATACTTCTTGGTGACTTAATCGCCGCATTGACCGCTTTGGAAGAAATTTCGTTGAACTCTATCCTTTTTGCATCTTCAATCTCCAAAACATTGCTTAGATGCCAACTAATAGCTTCACCTTCTCTATCAGGGTCAGTTGCTAGCAGTACAGTTTCGCTTTCTTTAGCGGACTGCTTTAACTTTTTTATCAATTCTTTCTTGTCTTTGACCAAAACATATTCCGGTTTGAAATTGTTTTCTATCTCTATCCCCATGCTCTTTTCGGGCAAATCGCATACATGCCCACCGCTGGCAAGCACTTTATATTCGCTCCCTAGATACTTCTGAATGGTTTTCGCCTTTGTTGGCGACTCTACAATAACTAATTTCATTTACACACTCCAATAATTAGATTTAGTTTTATTTATAAGCCCCACCATTTCCATCTTTGTCAACAAAGAATTAAGTTGGGGCACCGTTAAGTCAACTTCATTTAATAACTCTTCAAAATGCATTTCTCCGCCTTGCGTAATACAGTTAACAATTATTTCTTCATTGATGTCCAGTTGTATTGCGCTAGGTTTGGTTATTTCCACCTTATTTATTCCCATTTCGTCATAAATATCATTCACATCTAGCACCGCTCTTGATTGGCACTCTCTTATGCTCCTGTTACACCCACCGCTAGATGCGTTATATATGCTCCCTGGCACGCAGTATACATCTTTACCTTGCTCTAGAGCGTATTTGTGGGTAATGAATGTTCCGCTTTTTAGCCCTGCTTCAGTAATAAGAACCCCTTCGCTAAGTCCACTAATAATACGGTTCCTTGCGGGAAAGTTGCATGCGTTTGCCTTAGTCCCTTCCGCATATTCTGATATTACTAATCCGTAGCTAGCTATATCCTGATACAGCGCATAATTCTCTGACGGGTACACTACATCCACACCGCACCCTAGTACGCATATCGTTTTGCCCCTGTTATCAAGTGCCACTCTGTGCGCCTTGCTGTCCACTCCCCTTGCCATTCCGCTCACTATGCAAAACCTTTCTACTAGACTTGCGGTAAACTCTTCCGTTGCCCTTAGTCCGTACTTGGTCGGATACCTTGTGCCAACTACTGCAAAGCAAGGTTTGTTTAACAAACTTATATCCCCTTTGCAATAGATAATTAGTGGCATATCTTCATAGGGAAGCAAGCTCTTTGGATAAGCATCGTCCCCCAAACAAACAATATCTATATTGAGTTTGGTAAGTCTACTTTCTACTTCTCCAAAATCTATTTCTTCCAGCAACGCTTGCATTTCTGCGTATTCTTTTTCGCCAGCAAGTGATATAATTTTACCGCGAAAGCTCTCAATACTTGTATGGATTTTTTCCACGCTTGTTATGCCTTGAATAAGCCTTCTACCCTTGACATTTCCTATCCCTTTAGTATGAGCTATAAGGTATATAGCTTTTTGCCTTTCGCTAAACTTCATCCTTCAATAATCCCTTTCTTATCTTCTACTTTGTACTGAATAGCTTCTGCCAGGTCATCATAAGAGATATTCTCTCTGCCCTCTAAATCAGCTATTGTCCGCGCCGTTTTTAATATCCTTGTTGCGGACCTAGGACTAAGTCCGTTTTTCTTAAATACCATCGCAAGGAAGTTCTCACTCTCACTATCTATTGCACAAAACTTTTTTATAAGAGCGTTGTTCATTTGTGAGTTGGTATATATGCCGTACTCAAGTAATCTTGCTCTTTGAATATCTCTTGCTCTCTCTACCCTTGCTCTTACTTCTACGCTGCTTTCGCCCTCTTTCTTTTGGCGGAACTCGCCGTACTCAATGTTGTCCACCTTAACATAAATGTCTATCCTGTCAAGTAACGGTCCAGATATCTTTGACATATAGTTAAAAATCTCTCTTGGCGAACATGTGCATTTTTTTACGCCTTGACTGCCATAGTAGCCACAAGGGCAAGGATTCATACTAGCTATTAGCATAAAGTGCGCCGGATAAGTTACACTTCTTTGCACCCTTGACACGGTTATTTGTCCGTCTTCTAGTGGCTGGCGTAGTGTCTCAAGTGTGTGCCTGTTGTACTCTGGCATTTCGTCAAGAAATAGTACCCCATTATGCGCCAAACTCACTTCACCCGGTGTTGCCTTATTCCCGCCACCAGTCAAGCTAAACAAACTAGCGGTATGGTGGGGCGAGCGGAAAGGACGCATTTTTACTATTCCCTCTTCGGAATTTATAAGTCCGCTGATAGAATGTATTTTTGTTACCTCAATGGCTTCTTCAAAGCTCATTTTTGGCATAATGCCAATAACGCTTTTGGCTAGCATGGTCTTGCCCGTCCCTGGCAGACCGCACATAAGAATGTTATGTCCACCGCTCACGGCAATTTCCAGTCCCCTTTTTGCTAGCAGTTGCCCTTTTATGTCCTTTATATCTACCTGACAGTGTCCGCTTTCTGTCTTGTACTCATTTTGCTTAACGGTCTCAAAATTAAGTCCGATAAGCAAGTTTACCACTTCCGATAAGCTCTTTAGCGCATAAACTTGGGCATCCACAAAACTTGCTTCTGTGGCATTGTCGTAAGGGATAATAAACTTATTATACCCTGCTTGCGTTGCTGATATAAGCATGGGCATAACGCCGTTTATTCTTCTTAGTGAGCCATCTAAGGACAGTTCCCCAATAATTATGTACTCTCCCACATTCTTTTTGGGAACGCTCCCTATAGCGGTTAGATAGCCTACTGCTATAGCAAGGTCTAGCCCTGAACCCTCTTTCTTTATGTCGGCAGGCGCAAGATTTATTACCGTCTTATGTACTCCGAAGTCAAATCCGCTATTCTTGATTGCTGACCTAACTCTTTCTTTGGACTCTTTAACCGCATTATTCGGCAAGCCCACTATGTCAAGAGAGGGCAGTCCACTGCTAGCGTCCACCTCAACCTCAACTAAAAAGCCGTTCAGTCCGTCTAGGACATAGCTTTTTGTTGTTGTAAACATTAAAATCCCCCCAAATTATGCCTTTTTTTCCTTACCGCTACAATAGTTATAATCACTCCAATAACAAAAATAGCTCCACCGATAGTGCCGAAAACCACACCAAAGAATGTTCTTAGTGGTAGTTTCTTTCCAAATAAGTTAATATATTTTGGAGCATTTGTCAATGTAATTTCTCTATTACCGCTAATTACAAGGGCAAAAGACGAACTTTTTTTGCAATTAAAGATAATTCGATTGTTTATTATAGTAGTGTCCATTACTTCCTTAGTGTCCATATCAATAAGTGTAAAATGCCTTTCGTAGTAACCTATTGGCAAATTCATTGTCACTTCTATTCCGCTAGTCAAACTCTCTATCTCTTCGCCTTTGTAATAAATATTTAATGCAAAGTAATCAGAAAATCCCTTTTTGTATCCGGCAAGGCTTACATAATTTTCTGCGCTAACTGCGCTTGATAATACAACCCTAATGCTGTCACCTTTTTTATAAGATTCAAAATCACTTTCCGTTATTTTGTAAGTCAGTATGGTAGACACCACTATGGGCGCATCCGCTATTTCGTAAGTGTGTTGAGTCCTGCCAGCAAGTAGCTCATCTATTGCGGACATTTTCGCATAAATTTGACCGTCTTGCGTGTCCATATTCATAAGCATATTACTAAGCGCGGAATATTCACTAGCTAATTGAAGCAGTATCCTTTCGTTGTATATATCACTGTTAAGTTCCAAATAAGTGGTGTTATAATTTAGTATTCTTCTGCTCATTTCTTCGTCATCAAAGAAATTTATTACATAGTGATGAACACCTTCGTTGCCAACTTTGTCATAAATTTTGAACACTACGGAAGGAATATTATAGGGGCTAAATTCCACCCGGTAAGTATCCCCCGTTCCCCTAACAAATGGCTTAGAAAGTGTTTCTAGTGTGAAATTTGCTATACCGCTACCTTCATCTTTTGCTTCCACGCTTAGCGTTGCAATAGTCTCTTTGGTTAGGTCAATAACGAGTCTAGTACTAAAAACGGTTGGCGCATCCACATCAAAACTGGTTTTACTTATGTTAGCAACTACCGTTTCTGACCTATTATTTACCTTGTCAGTGGCGTATGCTCCTATGGTGTAGTCCGTCACATCTTTTATAGTAAAGCTACCATAATAAACTTTGGTAACGCCGTTTATGTAATAATATTGTGTTTGTGATAGTCCGCTTTCCGTATCTTCTGCGTATTCAATGCTAACTTGGTACTCTTTAGCATATCCGCTTGTTTGTTCAAGGTTTACATTAGGAATAATCCTAATATTAGGCACAGGTGGTGGGACAATATCGAACTTTTTGTAAAGGTGCTCTTTCACAATGCAGTTGCCTGCTTTATCAAAATAAAAAATAGTAAGTGTGCCTTTGCCGTTTATAATAATTGTGCTTACTTCTGTAACAAGTAAATCAACTTCAGTAATATCTATTGGAGAAATCGCAGAGTTATCGTACTTATATGCAAAGAAAACTCTCCCCCTGCCACTAAGTGCATCGCCAAAATCCGCCCAGTTAATAGCAACGCTATAAGAAGCATTGCCAATATAACTTTCCATTAAGTTTATATTTGCATAGGTATCAGGTGCGGTCATATCACTCCTAAGAGCGTAAGTGTCGCTACTAATCTCTACCATATTTTCGTCAAAAGCATAACAAAAAACAGTAATTTTTCCGTTTTTGTCCACTACGAATGAGTAAGAAGACAAACCTTGCGTATCTATGATATCTCCAGAAACAACCGCCTCCCCTTCTATTTGGGTGTCAAATCTTAAAAAACTTACATCAGTTATATTGTATTTTAGCGTAATATTTCTGCCATAACTTAATTGCTCATAATTAGTTTGAGAGTATCTAACAACTTGGCTGCTCAAAAGTTCGCTGTCGTCTAGTTCGTCAGCGGTGACAGTGTCAAGTTCCAAAAAAGTGATTGCCTTTGCCGCTACTGATACATGCAAAGAAAAAACTATACTAAAAAAAATAGTAAGTGCTACAGCTACAAACATATATAAAATGAAGTTTTTCCTAGCTGAAGTGAACATAATAGTCGCTCCTGTTTTTACCAAATTGTATTATACCACAAGTATTGCAAAAAAACTAACATACTTGCAACAATTTGCCCTATTATTATTAAATAACATATACATTAAAATTTTCTTAAACTATAATGAAAGAAATACCTTTATTATTAGCAAAAATACTAATTTTTTAACAAACTTTTTAGCTTGACACATACTTTTTTGGGCGGAAAAGCCTTAATTATACAAAACACAGTAGCGACTGCGCCCACTATGCCCATAATAGGATAAAACACATCCACAATTTTTTTGAAACCCATTAACGACATAACAAAACAAGCCGATGTTATTACTGCACAGGATATTTTTTTATTTTTACTGGCAACAGAAAGGCAACTTGTCAAGGTGGTAAATATGGCTAAATACATAATAATATTGCCTATTTTTGCCATGCCAAGTTGCTTTGCGGTAAGCATTAGTGGCATACTGTCATAAATATTTGTTTGTATAATGACAAAAACCA
The DNA here is from genome assembly GCA_964368255.1 of uncultured Christensenella sp. Lineage (GTDB taxonomy): Bacteria > Bacillota > Clostridia > Christensenellales > DTU072 > CAG-1782. The sequence goes on along the minus strand of CAYJBW010000021.1, from coordinate 4,744 downwards.
TAACAAGCAAAATCGTCAAAATAACGCCGGAAACAACACCGATAAAAATATTATCTTTCTTTGAGTATTTTTCGCTAAATGTAGAAATAAAATATCCACCTGTAATAATGTTCATTGTGCAATAAGTAAATGCCGGCAGAATTTTTATCTGCCCGGCAATGTCAAAGTCATGCCTATATACGAACAGAACCACTATAAGCACAATAATTACCGGCACAATAATAAAGTTACTTGCCTTAATTTTGTCCACCCCAAAGTACACGGTAAGTAGCCCCAAAATGCCCGTTATTATTCCGCCACCGCAGATATGGAATAAGTTATAAACGCTTTCTTCACTGCCCGCAATCATGGCGCAAGCGGTAATAAAGCAGCTTATTCGCACGAGATAATCAAATATTTTGTTGCACCTTCCTAAAAATTTAGTTATATCCCCTTGGTTAAGTCGCCCTAGTTCCAAAAAAAAATAACAAAAGAACCCCAAAAAAACACCTGCTAGAACAGGGGTGAAAATTGAAGTTCCCATAAAATATAAAGCTATTTCTCTACCCGAAGCAAAACCTGCCCCTATCAAAGTTCCTACAAATGTGGCAATAGCAGTTAATCGGTACATTTTCATACCATATTCTATGCCACAAAAAAACTATTATTATTTTATTATTACATTCCCGTATCCAACGAGACTAATAAGCTGGGACTTTAGCATATCAATGCCACAAACGGTAAAATCTAGATTGTAAAGTATATCTTTTGGCTCACTTTTCATTTGAATTTTTACTTTACTGCCACTGCCTCTATTGTCAGAAAGTATAGCAAGCACTTTATTGCAAGTTTCTCTGTCTGGCACCTTAATACAAAGAATGCGATTATCTATTACTTCTTGCTTTTCTTGCAAGTTCCAAGGCATTACGCCAATGACTTCGATTTTGGGCGGATTGCCCATACTTATGCTTATACGACCTTTAATTTTTACCAAATTATCTTCCACTAGCATGCTTTTGCACTTTGTATAGGTGTTGCCATAAAAAACAATTTCCGCTTCGCCATTCATATCTTCTATTGTGGCAAAGCCCCAATTTTTGCCCGTTTTTGCGGAAACCTTAATAGTAACTCCGCTAAGAATGCCCCCAAAGAACACCGAATCGCCGTTGTTTACTTGATAAAGTTCTTCTTCGTCACCATCTTCAACTTCCTTTTCTATGGGAAGTAGCATTGTCGTGTTAAAATTAAACTCCGCAAATTCTTCTTCGTGTCCGTCAAGTGGGTGACCAGAAATATATCTGCCTAATACTTCTTTTTCTAATTGTAACTTTAGCTTGTTACTCTCTGGCACAATGTGGTAAGTATAGTTACTCTCCAGCATGAATTCAAAGAACATTTGACCGCCCTTTGCCATATTTTTGTTGGACATCTCTGTATCCAAAATATACTCATAGTTTGCCATCATTGTGGAGCGGTTATAGCCGAAACAGTCAAATGCGCCACCTTTTATAAGACTTTCTATCATTCTTCTGTTGAGCGCTTCGCTCGGAACTCGCCTTACAAAATCAGCAAAGTCCACGAACTTACCGTTTGCTTCTCTCTCCTGTACTACTAAATCTATAACATTCTTGCCAACATTTTTTACGCAAGCTAGCCCGTACCTAATCGCATTACCTTCGGGGGCAAAAAAAGCTTCACAATGGTTTATGTCGGGTGGAAGAAGTTCAATGCCCATTTGCTTGATTAGCCGCAAATACTTGGTTGTGTCGTCTGGACTAGTTATGCGGTTGTTGATAACTGCGGAAAGATACTCAAGCGGATGATAATACTTTAGGTAGGCGGTCTGGTAGCTAAGCACAGAATAAGCAGCTGCATGCGACTTATTAAAGGCGTACTTGCCGAACTCTTTTAGCTCTTCCCAAATGGTTTTTGCAAAGTTTTCGTCCACTCCATTTTTCTTGCAGCCGTCTATAAACCTTTTCATTTGTATATCGGCTTCTTCTAGTTTCTTTTTGGAAATAAACTTACGGAAGTTATCCGCTTCGTTCATAGTGTATCCTGCAAGAGCTTGAGTGATTTTCATTGCTTGCTCTTGATAAACGGTTATTCCATAGGTGGTCTTTAGGATGTCTTCAAGTGCTTCATGGCGATAATCAATATCTTGTTGGTTCTGTTTGTTGTTTATATACTTGGGGATATAATCCATTGGACCTGGTCGATAAAGAGAAACACCAGCAATAATTTCTTCCATAAGGGTTGGCTTTAGCTTTTTCATAAACTCTTTCATACCGCCACTTTCCAATTGAAAAACGGTATCTGTTTCGCCGTTACCTATCATTCCGTAAACATCTTTATCTTCATATCCAAGCACATCAAAGTCAATAATTTTGTTGTGATACTTCTTGACATAGTCTTGAGTCTTTTTTATGTCAGTTAGCGTTTTGAGTGCCAAAAAGTCCATTTTTAGTAACCCTAACTCTTCACATTCGTTCATATCGAACTGGGTTGTGATATCTTCTCCGTTACGAGATAATGGCACCTTTTCCATAACTGACACCGGGCAAATTATTACTCCTGCCGCGTGTTTACCTCTGTCCCTTGGCATATCTTCGATTTCCATAGCAAGGTCAATTATTTCCTTAAACCTGGGGTCTTCGTACATATCTATAAGTTCTTGCACCTTATACTGGTCAGTCGGGTCAATAAGGTTCTTAATAGTAACTTTATTGTTGTTGTCTTTAATGTTTTTCACCAGCGCATTGGCTTCCGAAAAAGGCACCTTAAACACCTTCGCCACATTTTTTATGGCGTTTTTCTTTTTCATTTTGCCAAAGGTAATTATTTGTGCAACATTGCTTGCGCCGTACTTGCGCCGAACATAGTCAATAACTTCTTCTCTGCGGTCACTACAAAAGTCTATGTCAAAGTCGGGCATGGTCTGCCTGGACGAGTTTAGGAACCGTTCAAAAATTAAATCATACTTGAGTGGGTCAACATCGGTTATGCCTATTGCATAGGCAATGATGCTCCCAACTCCGCTTCCCCTGCCTGCTCCTACGGGGATATCATTATTTTTGGCATAGTTAATGAAGTCCCACACAATAAGGTAATAGGAAGCAAAACCCATGGTAATTATTGTGCAAAGTTCGTACTCTGCCCTTTCGTTGATTTCTTCTGAAATTGTTTTGTATCGCCTTTTTAGACCAGTATACGCCAAATATCTAAGATAATCGGCATCCTTGCCTTTGTTCTTTTGGGGAATATACTTCTCAATTCGGTACTCTTTGTAAGCATTATTACTAGCTACAAAATCTTCTGGTGGTTCAAAGGACGGTATTAGATAATTATGGAAAGGAATTTCTAAATCCACTTTTTCGGCAATTTCTAAAGTGTTTGTTAGCACTTCTTCATCCCCAAAAATTCCTAGCATTTCTTCATAAGATTTGTAATAAAACTCCTCCCCGGAAAAGCGCATCCTATTAGGGTCGTCATAGTCTTTGCCCGTTTGTATGCAAAGCAGTACATCGTGCGCCTTAGCGTCCGTCTTCTTCACATAATGGATGTCGTTAGTTGCTACCACCTTTGCGCCAATAGTTTTGGCAATTTTTTTTAGGTGGGGCATTACTGCAAGTTCGTCTTTAATAAAATGGTTCTGAATTTCTATATAATAGTCGCCGTCTGCGAACAAACTTTGAGTTTCTTTTGCTCTAGCAAGCGCCACATTGTAGTTGTCGGTAATATTATCATCAAGCAGTATTTGACTTAGCTCCCCTGCCACGCATCCGCTTAGGCATATTAGTCCTTCGCTGTACCTTGCCAAAAGCTCATAGTCTATTCTTGGCTTTTCGTAAAACCCATCCACGAAAGCAATGCTTACAAGTTTGGTTAAATTCTGGTAGCCCAAAAAGTTCTTTGCAAGTAGTACTAAATGGTATCTGCCATTGTCTTCCCTTGTTTTGTTCTTTATGTTGTGACAAACATACACTTCACAACCAATAATCGGCTTAATTTTTTGTTTTTTGCACTCTTTATAAAACTTAATTGCACCATACATACCGCCGTGGTCAGTGATTGCCACAGCTGGCGCGCCTTGCGCTACCGCTTCGCTAACTAGGCTGGTTATCCTGGCGCATCCGTCAAGCAAGCTATATTCTGTATGGTTATGTAAATGCACGAACTTATTCAATTTGTTTCCTCCGTTTTGCTAGCTATGTCCATTATCCGCCTAAAACGGTGATTTATACCACTTTTGGTTAGGGCTGGCTCACTTATTTCCGCAAGGTGAGTTAAACTCGCATCTGGGTTGGCCAGGCGCAAATAAGCTAAAGTTTTTAGCTCTTCGGGCAAACTATCCAGTCCCACTGCTCTATCAATAATGTTTATTGCTCTTATTTGTTTTTCCCCAGTTGCCAAACTTTTATCAATATTGGCTAAATCGAAGTTATTGGCTCTGTTTATATCATTTTTCATCTTTCTTTCGGTCATAATTTGATAAATTTCTAGTACGCCCCTATTGCTACCTATTGCGGTGAAAAAGTTACAAATTGCTTGGGAATTTTTTATATAAATAATGTTACTATTTTTCCTAAGCCCCACCGACCTTTCCGTAATTTTTGCCACTTTACTAATAAGAACTTTTATATCTTCTTTTACCAAAGCAGAATTTAGCTTAAAACTCAGTTCATAACCGCTTTTTGTGCTGTTTAGCTCAAAGTTATCTATGCTCTGCGGTACTTTCAAATAACCGCACCCCAAATAAAGCCCC
>CAYJBW010000020.1:19160-22808 GCA_964368255.1 uncultured Christensenella sp. | reverse complement strand
AATGAGGACAGGTTGCCTCATGTAATTGTTTCGGGGAGGACACTAAGAGGCGTGCAAGATTATTTTTTGCAAAATATAGAAGAAGTTGACAGCCTTTATGATGTGCCTAGAGATGTGGAAGGATACTACTGTGTAATATACAACGACACGCCACTTCTAACGCAAACTTATCTTGAAACGCTAGCAGAAGAATGTGATGCTCTCAAAACCTGTTATTTGATTGGAGACGGCTACATTACAAAGAAAAATTATGACGGCAGTTATAAAAAATGTGACAACCCGCTTGCCTTTCAAGTAAAAGATTATTCGGATATTTCCAATATCTCTACCTATCTAAAAAACTTTGTTATGAGCAAGCTTTTTAACAAAAATGTAGTTATTTATGACCCAGTTACTACATTTATTGACCTTGATGTGGAGATTGAAGAAGGTGCGATTATTCACCCAATGGTTACCCTTGCCGGCAAGACAATTATTAGGAAAAAAGCAGTTATTTTTTCTGGTTGTGAACTTATTGACACCGATGTGGGCGAAAATGTGGATATTAGAGCAACTTACGCTTTGGAAGCAAAGATAGGCAACCACACCACAGTGGGACCATATGCTTGCTTGCGTAAAAAAGCGGTTATTGGCGCATATTGCCGTGTGGGCGACTTCGTGGAAGTAAAGAACAGCAACATCGCTGACGGCGTAAAAATGGCGCACCTTGCCTATGTTGGGGACAGTGATGTGGGAGAAAACACCAATGTGGGATGCGGAGCGGTGTTTGCTAACTATAACGGAAAGACAAAATTCCGCTGTCAAGTGGGCAGTAATGTATTTATTGGAGCAAATACCAATTTGGTTGCGCCAGTTAAGGTGGATAATGGAGCGTACATTGCAGCAGGTAGTACAATAACAAGAGATGTACCCGCTGGCAACCTTTGTATTGCCCGTTCACGGCAGGTGTTCAAAGAAAATTGGGAGAGAAAATAAAGCTTACAATGGAGTAAAAATGGATTTGTTATCCGTAGTAAACAACTTTTTTATAGAAGGCAAAGTGGTAAGTATTGTTCCGATAGGCTCGGGGCACATAAATACCACTTTTTTGGTAACTACAGACAGTAAAAAGTACACTTTGCAAAGTATAAATAACAATGTGTTCAAGGATGTAGAAAGTCTAATTGACAACATAAACGCTGTAACTAAGCACATAATGAGCAAAAGAGAATATTTTGAGTTAGTTTCAGCGAAAAACGGCAAAAAATATGCGGAGAGCAACGGAGAATTCTATCGAATGTTCGACTTCTTCGAAGGTTGTTGTTTGGATAAAGTAAGTAGCAAGGAAGATATGTTTTTTGCAGGAGAAGCGTTCGGGCAGTTTCAAGCTGACTTGCAAGACTTTGACGGGCAGTTGTTTGAAACAATACCAAATTTTCACGACACACCAAAAAGATTTGAAAACTTTCAAAAATCCTTGCTAAAAGCATCAAAAGAAGGCTCTGAAAGAGTTTTTATTGCCAAGAAAGACATTGAAGAGTACATAAGTCGTGAGCATTACTGCGACAAAATAACCAGAGGGCTAAGTGACGGAAGTCTGCCACTAAGAGTAACGCACAATGATACAAAGATAAATAACATAATTTTTGATAAAGAAACAAAAAAACCCGTTTGTGTGATAGACCTAGATACGGTAATGAAGGGAAGTTTGTTATATGACTTCGGTGATGCAATAAGGTCGGGTGGCGTTGTGACAAAGGAAGACGAAGTTGATACTTCGATTATTGCGCTTAACGAAGAGCTTTTTTCGGCGTTTTCCAAAGGTTTTTTGAGTAAGACAAGAGAGATTATTACCCAAAGTGAGCTTGATTTGTTGGCTTTTTCTGCAATTTTGATGACTTTTGAATGTGGAATGCGTTTTCTTACAGATTATTTGGACAATGATATTTATTTTAAGACAAGTTATAGCGACCAAAATTTAGTTAGAGCAAGGTCACAAATGGCACTGGTTATTGATATGGAAAAGAAATATAAAAAAATGAAGGAGATAATAGAGCAAATATGGAAAAATTAGTAGTTAAAAGTAACAATACTTATGATATGGGCGACTCCGTTACTGGATTTATTAACGGAGATACGATATTGCATACCGAGTTTGACGACAATAAATTGGTGTTTAAGTTCTGCTGTAAGGAAGAATATTTTTGCCCAAGGCATTTTGAGTACAACAAACCCCTTTTTGACGGGGATATTGTGGAGCTTATGATTTCGCTTGGTAGCAAAAAGAAGTATTTGGAAATAGAAGTTAACCAAAACAATGCCCAATATTGTGTGCTTATTGACAACTTTTATGGCAAACACTATGATGTTATTACCAAGCTACCTAAGACGGTTATTGAGAGCGAAGTAAAAATTGAGAAAAACTATTGGGAATGTGTTATAATAATAAAGACTAAAGACTTAGTTGAGCTAGGTTGGCAAAAAGATGATTGCTATATGAACGCGCACAGACAAAGTTATGACAAAAATAACGATATGAAACAGTACTCATTAGGTACACCGATAGAGCCGAATTTCCATGTGGTGGATGCTTTTGTGAAACTGGATGTAAACAGTAAATAAGGAGTGATTATGAAAATACTAGTAACGGGCGGAGCAGGCTACATAGCAAGCCATACCAATGTTATTTTGCTGGAAAAAGGTTACGAAGTAGTTGTTCTTGACAACCTTAGCAACTCTAGCAAAGAAAGCATAAGAAGAGTGGAGCAAATAACCAACAAAAAGATAACCTTCTATGAGGGAGATTGTTGCGACAAGGTGTTTTTGGACAAGATATTTAGCGAGCAAAAAATAGATGCGGTAATTCATTTTGCTGGACTAAAAGCGGTGGGCGAAAGTTGCCAAAAACCTGCGCTTTACTATGAAAATAACCTTATGTCTGACCTTGCTTTAGTGGAAGTTATGTCAAAGCATAATTGCAAAAAACTAGTGTTTTCTTCATCCGCTACCGTTTATGGCTTGCCAGAAACATTGCCCATTAAGGAAGATGCGCCACTATCAACGACCAACCCATACGGCGCAACCAAGCTAATGGGAGAACAGATATTTACCGATGTGTACAATGCTGACAAAGATTGGCACTTTATGCTACTTAGATATTTTAACCCCGTGGGCGCGCACAAAAGCGGAATGATTGGTGAGAATCCAAAGGGCATACCAAACAATTTAATGCCCTATATAAGCCAAGTTGCCGTAGGCAAACTAAAGGCGCTACAAATATTCGGCAATGACTATCCCACCAAAGACGGCACAGGAGTAAGAGATTATATCCATGTTGTTGATTTGGCTATTGCGCACTTAAAAGCGGTAGAGAACATTGACCAATACGGAGTGGGCATATTTAATATAGGTACTGGCATTGGCTACTCTGTGCTTGACATGGTCAAAGCATTTAGCAAGGCATGCGGAAAGGAAATACCCTATGTTTTCGCACCCAAAAGAAGCGGAGATATAGCGGAATGTTATGCAAACTGTGACAAAGCAAAACAGCAGCTAGGTTTTGTTGCAGAAAAGAATTTAGACGATATGTGCGCAGACCTATGGCGGTGGCAATCCAAAAATCCTGACGGATATAAAGACTAATGCGGATATGGCACTAATGCGGATATG
>CAYJBW010000020.1:0-19060 GCA_964368255.1 uncultured Christensenella sp. | reverse complement strand
TATAAAGACTAATGCGGATATGGCACTAATGCGGATATGGCACTAATGCGGATATGCACTAATGCGGATATGGCACTAATGCGGATATAAAGACTAATACGGATATAAGACTAATACTGATATAAGGACAAATGCGGACATATTGACAAAAAAGGAGAAAATGAAAGGTAAAAAGGTACTATTAGTTGCTATAATTTTGTCACTAGTAATGATACTAACCTCATGTTTAGGGCTACTTGGGGGCATTCTTGGCGGAGTTGATACCTTTTTTAGTTTTGTAGACTCTTTTGGTGTAGAGAGTCTTCCTGAAGATGTTGTTTATGGTTCGGAAAACAACCTTGCCGTTGGCTTTGACAGGGGCGAATTGGTGGCTTTTTGGGATTATGACGATACATATATTTATAAACTAGAAATTACTAAGGACGCAGAAAAGGCTGTATTTGAAGAAACGGACGCAGAAAGTGGCATACATTTTTCTGAAGGACAATTTGACTTAGAAAACGCAGGATATAATTACGGAGATAATTTGCAGCTAAGTTTGTTCCCTGGTCAAGAAGAAACATTTAATTTTAGCTACCAATATGATTATGAAGGTCTAACTAAATCAGAGTACGATGCATATACCCAATATGCAGGAAGTGGTTTTGATATGATAGACTGTTATATTGCAAGCAGGTACGAATTTTTTGAATACTTCAGTTTTTTAATAATATTCCGTCCTGGAGCTAGCCTTACCAAAGACAAGAACGAAACATATTACATGCTTGACCAAGTGGCTTATATTGGCTACGATTTTATGGATTTGTACAGTGACACAACCATAGAACAAGCATTTGACAGCGAAATGGCTTGTGTAATATCATCTTTTGAGGACTCTGCATCCTATAGCTATGCCTATGGCATAGAAGACGATATTGCTACCTTTAAGTTAAAGTTCAGTTACGAAATGGACCCTAGCTCTTCCACACAAACATATACTTCCTATACAAATGAAGTGCGTCCCATAGAGCGGGCTCACTACAGAGTGGGCGAGCAGAACGAGCGCAATTTTGCTATAGATGCAAGGACGCGCAGTGTTCAGGTAACCAGTTCTGATCAGCTTTATTATGCAATAAAGAAGGGCTATAAGCCAGATTGCGTTGTTGGCAGCAACGCTTATCATCTATATCAAAGAATGCGTTTTATATTGTCATATCTTAACGAAGACAATACTTTAGCGCCCACCAAAGTGCATTATATCTATGACTATTTAGTCAATTCCGTACTATATGACTATGAGTTTGTTTCCGTGGTGCTTAAGTCTAATGCTGCAGTAGAGTCCCGATACTTTACTTACAATTGTCTGTATATGGAAGGGGTGTTCGGGTTTGAAAATAACGCATTTAACCTTAATAAGCGTGTGGCAATTTGTGACGGGCTAAGCAAAGCATTCCTTTGTATGGCACAAATTGAAGGTATTGATACTATTAAGGTGTCGGGAACGGTTAATGGCGATGCTCACGCATGGAACAAAGTTCTGATAGGAAGTAAGTGGTATATGGTAGACATTACTTGGGGCAATGTTTTGGATGGTCAGAAAGAGTACCTAAGTCATGATTATCTTATGACTAAAGACGACAGCAGACATGTAGAAGATAAGTGGTTCTATTACCCTGTGGCAACCGGCCAATACTACTTTAGCTTTAATTAGATACTTATCTGTAGCCACAGCTACAAATAAGACACTTTATATAGTTTTAGTTATATTGAGTAGTGGCGATAAAAATAGTGAAAAATTTTTGCACAGACATTTCTTATTTGCTTGCCAAAAAAAGTGGGATATGATAATATAATGAAACATTAGTACACTATGCCGAAGTGGTGGAATGGCAGACGCGGCGGACTCAAAATCCGCTGTTGGCAACAACATGCGGGTTCAAGTCCCGCCTTCGGCACCAAAGTAAAGCGGTCAGGAAGCATCCTAACCGCTTATTTTTTTCTTTTGCATTTTCTTTAGCAAGGATATTAACCTTGATTAGAAGGGTATTGACCTTGATTACAGGGGTACTAACCTTAGATTAGAAGTATAGTTAATTTTTCTTGATTGAAGCACATGACCAATACAAGCAATACTTGTCGGCGCTTTGCCGCCCATTAAGACATTTTATAGTCCTTTCTTCCATAACTGTCTCATTTTTTATGTTATATTTTTTGTATTATTTCCACCCTAACGCAATAATCGTTCAAGTTCTATAACAAAGTCACAAACCTTTACACCTTTTTGTGCAATATAAAGCAAAATTTTGTAAAAAATTTGCCAGAAAAAAATGCACTTATACCTTGAAAAAAAAATATATATATTATATAATATAGCAAAAGGGCAAGTACTGCCCAACTCACATTAAAAGGGGTACTCCATTATGAGAGGCAAGCATACAGCTAAAGACAGAAGAATATTTACAAGTTCCGGGTATAAAATTGCGGTGGGTGTTGTTATTGCCTTAGCTGTTGCCTTGGTCGCTCTTTTGTTAGTCTTTTTACCTGCACTTGATGAAGAAGTAAAAACCCAACGAACTATTGTGAGTATAGAAAATACATATGGTGACATTGGTGTAGGAAGTGACCTTAGCAAAGTTTATGTTACGGTAACTTACAGTGATGGTACTGTAGAAAATGTTTCTGTTGCCAGCATGACGCATGAAGGTTTGGATGTGAGCTATGCAGGCGCGCAGAACCTGTCCCTAAGTTTCGGCGGATTTGAGCAGGTTATACCAGTGAAGGTGGTTAATGTTAACTGTGAACTTCGTTATAACGCCAGCGTTGGCGGTAGAATAAGGGGAGAAGTTGTTCAAAGCGTAATTAACGGTGGAGACGCCGCTTCCGTAGTGGCGGAACCAGAAACAGGTTATGTTTTTGAGAAATGGAATGACGGTTTTCCTTACCCTTCTCGCAAAGATTATGGCGTTACCGAGAACAAGACTTATATAGCTATTTTTGCCAAAGCGCAATACACTGTAAGATTTTATTATGATGACGGCACCGTTGCATCAGAAGAAAAGGTTACTTACGGAGAAGCGCCTACCAAAGTCCCACATACAGTAGACGACCTAAAAATGAAAAAATATGGGTACACCTTCAGCAACTGGGTACCTATGGATTTTTCTGTGATAGACAGGAATATGACAATGTACCCCGAGTACATTAAGACGGCAACAGATGTAATGGTAAGCGTACCTAACGACCAGTTTGGAGCGAGCATGGGAGAAACCAATGTGCGGAGTGAAGGTTATTATGCCCACAACAGCTATGCAACCATTACCGCAACGCCTTTCAACTCCAGAGAATTTGCTTATTGGCTAATAGAAACATCAAGCGGAGAATATAAGAAAGTACCTAGAAATAACGGCAACGAAACCTATCAGATTGGCACGAACAACTTTGAAGTTAACTTCCAGTCCACCAATTCCGGCGCAACAAAAGCGGATTTTGTACTTAGCTTTTATGCTCGCGCAGAAATTATGCAGGTAAAAATTAAGGCAATTTTTGCCTATAGCGAAAGCTCCGTAACCTTTGTAAACTATCAAAACCCACTTAACAACAATATCGAAATGTACATTACGGGACTTCCATTTAATGTACAACTAAAAGAGTACGAAACTGATACTCTTTCTTTCAAGGAAGGCATACCAGAACCGAATAAGGTTGTGGGGATGCAGTTTCTTGGTTGGTTTAGGGCAGAAGACCCATTGCAAACGGTTGTAAACAACGAAATAACTTTTGAACAACCGGCAAGGTTAATTGCTAAATGGCGAAAACTAGAATATGAGATAATTTTCAACTATACGGATTCAGGCGGTAATACTAAACCCTGGCATAGCACTAAAGTTGTTTATCAAGACACCTTTGCAAGCGGAACTGACGGCGGATTACCGCTGTCTAATCCCACTTTGGACAATTATATTTTTGTGGGTTGGGAAGACTCTTTAACGCATAAGCCAGTGGATGACAAAACCAAGCTATATGTACAACCTGAGTATGTAGGCAACACAGATTTTAACAACCAAAAGCTATATATGACACCTGTTTGGACTCCTGTTGCGCATCAGCTTTTTGTCAAGATAGACGGTTCTGGCAAGGTGGTGATGCTTATTAACGAAGGCAAAACCGACACAAACGGCAATAGTTTGGCGCAAAGGGTAGACGATATTAGGGGAACATATACCATTTATGAAACCAATAGTTATACACTTTATTTTGAAGCGCTTACAGGTTTTGAACTAAAGAGTTTGCGTTGGAGTTATAGTAGCACGGTTGTAACAGATAATTTCGATGTAGACGGTCTAAATAATAAAATAATTTATGTAAATCAAGATTTTGACAACGATGTGCTAGTTTCTTTCAGCTCCATAAAATACAGCGTGGATATAACTAACGGTACTGGTCTATATTCTGGACTAGTAAAAAGCAATAGTAGCGTTTTTGACGACTCGCAAGTAACTTTGGTGGTAGAGTATAATTCCGCCTTAGAACTTTTTGTAGAATCCAATAACGGTTTGTATGCCATAAGTGACATAATAATAAACGGCAGGGCAAATGGTGAACAGCTCACCAATTATTCACTGAGCAGTTACCTTGATGATGATACATTAAGTTATACCATTGTGCTAGAAAAGTGCCTAAGTAATATTACTATTGAGATAGCATACGCGGCTAGGGAGTATTCTGTTAATGTAGCCAACTTTAGTGGCGGTCAAATAGTCCAGTCGGACTTTTATAACTTAGACAGCGCAACACCAGTTGGCGCGCAAACTTCCTTTACATACGGGCAAAAAGTTGTTTACAAAATCACAGCAACAGATAGCGTAAGCGCAAGGAAATATCTTAGCAGTATAAGAATAAACGGCAGTCAGTTCGATTTGTATACCGCTATGCACGATAGCGTCAGGTTCTTTAACTGGCAAAACAACAAAGTTAGCCAAGGCATAACAGCAATGAGCATTGGCGATGACTACTACTACAGTTATGGCGACTTTACCTACAATACCGACAATTATATGTATTGTGAAGGCATGTATGGCAGAAGTTCTTATATTTTTGTACACAGCACTAGTGAACAAGGAAACATTTTGTTACCAGTTGATGTGAGCGTGGAAGGCTATGATGCTATTCTTTCCGCCGCAAAAACTGCGCTTGATATAGAAAACCGTAGCGTTTATTCCACTCAAGTCAAAAAAGACGATAGAATAACAACGGTTTATTTGATGCTAACTATAACAGAGAACTTTAACTTGTCCATTGGCTTTAGTGACATTTCTTATAAAGTGGCGGTAGATTTGGATGAAAGGGGAACAAGCGTGGTAAGCAATGCCACCCCATCGTTTAAGCAGTCTAGCACAGTTACTATTACTCCCATTACTGGATACTATATTGCAGGTTTTGTCAAGGGTGATGGCTTGTTTGAAAAAGTTACCACCGCAAAGAAGGGAGATAGCTTTAGCAGAACCTTTACTGACATAACCGAAGACATAAACTTGACCATTGTTTATGAAGCAATAACTTTTGATGTAAGTTTCGTTAACCATTCTTCAGCGGAAGCAGATGCTTTCGTAGGCGGCAATTTGCTTAACAATACTTATTCTTATCAACTGGAATACCACAGCTCTCAAACATTTACGGTGAACATAAATACAATAGGCAAGAGAATATCTGTACTAACAATAAATGATGTAATACAACCCGTTCATTACAATATGACGACTTACACATTTGTTATCAACAACATAAAAGAAAGTATAAATATAAATATTTGGTGTGAAGACAAAACTGAGAGCAATCAAGGCGAGATTCCTAAGTACAGTTTTAACATAGAAAGCGAATATGCGCTTAACACCACCGTGTCTGTTCAATATTCCACTTGTAATATATCCGAGCAAAACTGGGTAAGGATTATTGCGGACAAAGGTTATACCATATCGACCGTATCAATTAGCGGTAATGACGGGACAGGCGGATACAAGGTACTGCCCTTTGACCAACTTAATAAGGGCAAAACGCTAGTTGACATAACAATACCAGCTGATTATTTTGCCGAAGGCACAGTTAATATTACAGTGGATGCATCCCCCGATAAGTACACATTGTCAAAAACATCGTTAGGCAACGGCTCTATAGGAACAGGCGGAGAGATGAATCACGGTGACATTGTAGAAATTATTGTTAGCGCAGAAGAAAACAATTATATTGCTTCTTTCAAAATTAACGGAGAAGAAATATCATTTTCTAGCACCAACTGGCAAGAAACCAGTTACAACAACAGCATAAAGAAATATAACTATGGCATATACAGCTTTGTAGCCAGCGAAAATGTCATCGTTGAGACGATATTTGCAGTTAATAGCTATGAAGTAATTATCGACAGCACAAGTATTGGCGGAAGCACCACGCTAAGTGTGGACGGCAGGGGAGTTGTAAGTAGAGCATTCCATGGTGATTATCTAAACATTGCTATGGCAGCAAGCACCGGGTACCACATAACGGCAATTTTTATTAACAACGAGCGGGTTACAGATTATGTCCTGAAAAGCGATACACCTAATGCCAACACCACAGACGCTTATATTTATATGGGCAAAAAGGTTGGAATAGAGTATTCGGGAATAACGGAGCGGACTATTGTTAGAGTAGTTTATGAGATTAATCGTTATAGCTTTACATTTAAGCTAACTAAC
Organism: uncultured Christensenella sp.; assembly: GCA_964368255.1. GTDB lineage: Bacteria > Bacillota > Clostridia > Christensenellales > DTU072 > CAG-1782. The sequence goes on along the minus strand of CAYJBW010000020.1, from coordinate 12,353 downwards.
GCCTCCGAAAACTTCGCTGCAGACACTGGCGCAGGTAGCCTGACTTCCATAGGTTATACCTTGGAAGGGAACGCGTACAAAGGCATAGAGCATGGCACGAACTTCTCTATTGACCTAAACCCAACACTAGGCAACGGATACTATGTTTATAGCGTGTATATTAAGTACAAATCCGCAACCAGTGGAGAATCCGAAGAAGTAACTAGATATCATTATGATGCTGAAGGTATAGTAAACAGTAGGGGCGGTACTATTTGGTTTAACCGCTTTATGGGCTTTGAAGAAGGGGTAACTGCTAACATAGAGCTTATCGATATCACCTTTAAGCGCAGCATGTATGCCATGGACTTGACCCTTATCTCACAAGAAGGCACTGGCACAATGGATATAGAGTATGCCAATCGTACAAATATAGGCAGTGATATAATAATGCTGTCAAACTTGGGAGAAAGATACTATTATCGTCCCGACAAAAAGATATACCGACTTGAAGGCGGAATATATGTTCTTACCAATATTGAATTAGTTTATGACGCAGTAAGTGGGAAGTACATTTATATTGACGGAGCTAGTCAAGTTGTCTTGCTAGTGGAACATGGTGTCCAGTACAAAGCGTTAGTTCGTCCTACGGTGGGTTATCAAAGAACGGAATTTTTGGTAAACAATGAAGACAGGAATAGCCTAGTTTTTGACAACGAATATTCTGTCAACATAACAAGAAATACATCAATAAGTGTGGAATATACCATCATTACTTATATGGTTAATTACTCCACAACGGTAATTGATAAGAATTTAACTGGCAGAATATCCAATGCGCTTATCAAGAATTATATGGATATTTCGATAAAGAATCTAACTACCAATACTACATCCACGCTACCTTTTGGTGTGGACAAAATCAATATTTCCGTCAACTACGGGGCGCGCTTGCAGTTCGTTTCCCTAGCAAAGTTTGATACAACAGGATATTATTTGTATTCCATTTATGTCAACAATGTGCAAGTATCCAACTTTGGCGGTAGCGCTGAAGGTGAAGCCATTTATGGTGGAGCAAACTACAATGACGGACTTATGGTCACAGAAGATTTGGCGATTAGAGTTAGTTTCCGAATAAAGCGTTACGCAGTGACAACGAGTATAAGATATCAAGAAAATATTCTAAACGAAAGTTCTAACATAGTCCGTGAAGAAAGTAGCGATACTATTCCTTGGGGCGATGCTGCTTACATTAAGGTAGCAACGGGGGTTGGTTACAACCTAGACGACATAACGGTAAAGCGTGGAGTAGCTCTACCCACTTATGTACTTCTTGACCCCAGTCCAGACATTATTAACAATCTATTAGAGCAAATGCACTATAATGCTGTTAACCAATACACCAACGAAAGACGAGATGTACTGAAGGTTGTTGAAGTAGAAAGCGATATAAGTGTTGTAGTTTATCTGTCCAGAAAGGAATTTACTTTGCGTTATGTTATAAACAATGTTCAAAACCTTAATAAGATAGAAACCACGCTGAATGCTTACAATGCAACCTACCCGACCTACAACGAAACAAGCAAAATTAGCACAGGAACTTGGGAAAGCGGCAATATCAATATAATAAATGTAAAGTACTATGACGAGATTGCAGCAATTATTACCCCAAACAATGGCTATAACATAAAAGAACTACTTGTTACGGTTCGGGCAATACGCTGGGACAGCGACCTATATGAGTGGGTAGCTGTGCTTGATAATCAAGACAACCCCATTGTTTATACAATAAACTACACAGAAACATACAACGATAGCCGTAGCTTTACCTTCCATAATCCCAACAGTCCCATTGCAATGCACAATGTAAAGACTGATTTGGAGATTACATTTACTATGATAGTAAAAACCTATACAATAAACAACAGTATAGTTAGAGCGAATGCTTTTGCCAAGATTAACGAAACAAATATTACTATGTCAGTTAAGGATGCGTTTGGCGAAAATATCATTTTAGAAGATGAGTCATACCAGTATTCCCAAGTGCTTACACGCACCAATAAAGGAAAAATACTTATTGCAGAGCACCATGGGTATATACTATATAATTTCGATGTAGCTAATGGCTTTATGTTAAAGTCCCTTGGACTTAATGGTTTTATTTGGGACAACTTTAACAGAGCGTCACTGAGCAACAGTTTCTTTACCTATAGCGCAGTTCAAAATACTGATAGCTATGGCTTCCCATACTATTCCTACAGTATAAGGGTACCAATAACCAACGCCCTTATTGCCGGTGAAGAAAACTTCTTTAAGATGAACTACGATATAGAGTTTAGTATGGAGATTGTGCCCATTACCTACCAAGTTAGGGTGTTTATCAATGGAGAAAACTATCAAATAACTACTATTGGTGGTGCAGTAGGAGCAACAGACAGTGCAACGCTTGTTACTTATGTTAACTATACTATTGACCACTTTGCTGCTCTTGGTATAAGGCCTGCTCCGCTTGAAGGTTATAAAGTCACCGCGCTATCTATGCGTGTTGGGACAACATTGGAAGCGCTTAGCGATGCTAGCTATAACACAAGCAATCCCGGAGGGGAGAAGAGTTATCCTGTAAATAGTTCTTTCCTTGCAGATTCTAGCGTTATTGAAGACAAGCTTACTATATATATTTATTACACAGCGGTAATAAAAACCTATCAAGTTAATATCGGAGCCTATGCTCATTCTAATGACACTAGTTTGGTTGGAGAAGGCAATACCGAAGGCTTCGTTGCGCTCAACACCTCGGCAGGTACCGTTGCGGTAACGCCTACTACTAAGGAAGGCGCAGCGCTAACTTATAACGGGGTGGCGCTCTATGAGTACTTTGTCAATGTGCGCTATGAAGCAACAGCCACAGAAGAATATGCTATCTATCTCATTGAAGAATATGTATGGGTAAAACAGAACAATCAAGGTGAAGATGTTTATGAATGGGTAACAATCAACAATGGTGTAAGGGGACTTAGTTACCACATAGTAATGGAAGGCGGAGTAAGAAAGCATATAGTCAACTATATGGTGGACGATTACGGCAATAGGCAATTCCGAGTCATTTATAAGCAAAAGACCACAGTTACGGTCTATGTTACCAATCCATACAAATATAGAAGCGGTACAATTGCGGTAGGGATGATGACATACAACTATTATAGTACCGTAAAAGCTAAAGAAAACGGCGCAGATATAGTTTCGTCACTGCAAAAGCCAGCAGGTCAAATAGTTGTTGATACCTATGTTTATAATGTTTATGTAGGCAACTATATTAGCCTTAGCTTTGAAGATAACTACTACAATACTGTGCAATCTGGATATGAATTCCGCACAAAGCAGGGCGAAAACTATGTAACAGATAATGCGGTTACTGGCTCAGGTGGTAAGTTAATTACTGGTAATTTGGAGTACTATCTATATACTAAGGTATATTCCAGAGTTACCTTTGAGAAAGAAAATAACAGCGCAAACCAAGCAAGAGACGGTGGTACGGTTGTCTTTAACAACGGTAGCGAGCCTACCAATTACAGCATATACAGCGCAGCAACAGTAACTGGCAACGCGCTTAAAATTACTGTAAGACCCAACGCAAACTATATTTTCACGGCAATGTTAGTAAGACAGATTGATGTCCAAGAAAGCAAGCGACAAGGTAAGATTGTGTACCTGACAGGGGCAGAGGAATGGCTAAAATATGACCCTTCCACATTTGCTGAACAAGACACCAACAAGTTTAACATAACAATGACAACTGAACAAAACACAGGCTATGTCAATTATCATGTAGTAATGCGTGGCGATATGGAATTACGCTTTGTGTTCTATCGTGTATTCGAAATAGAGTACACAGCCAACTTTACCGACAAGACAGCAATAAATGGTGGCAATTTGACCTATTACAACCCAAAAAACACATATGAATACATTACTTATTCCGAAGAGTTCGATAATGTAGCAACTAATGCGAGCGAAACCTACCAAGTAAGTTATGACACTACCTTCAAACTAAGCGCAGCGCCAGAACCGGAAAACTATATTTTTGTGGGTTGGTATGTAAACGGAGTCAACACATATGAGCATTTGGCAGATGTGCTACCGGGGAACGATTATACAGTCAACTACTTCTACATCAATATAGATTACATGGGCGGTTTGATGATCAACAATAATGAAGTTACAAAACTTACTTTTATGGCTATGTATCAGCCAGTATTGACAGTAGGTTTTATTAACGAACTCTATTATTATAACAACTCAAACAATCATTGGAACAGTTGGCAGTCAGGCTCATTAGATGCTTCTGCTTACAACTTTGATGGCACATTCGTACCAGAAGGGCAAACAAATAATAAGATAATCAATACTTCTTATAATACTGTAGCCAGTACAAAATCTAATTTTGACAGCAAACTACCTGAGTCGGTATCAACTGCAAATTGGCAAATGTTTGCAGGGGTGCCAGAGAGCAATAATGTGTACTCAAAAATTGAAGTAATTAAGTTGTTGTATCAGAACATTTTGGACTATGAGTTTGTAAAGAACAGTTGGGTAAATAGCAAAATAATCCTAAATATGACCGCGCTTTCTACTACTGTGCATTTTACCAACTGGCAGTATTATAACTGGAACAGCGGCAAGTATGAAGACATTAGTTATTCTTATACAGATGCTAGCTACGGCTATGATGGCGAAGGCAATCCCGTTAATGTAACATGCTTCTTTGAGTATTATAGATTTGACTTGAACTACCTTTATACCGGCAAAATGCCATACGCGACATGCTCAGACAGCGCAACAAACAGCAACAACACATTGCCGCTTATTATTCGCCCCAATCTTTGGAAGAGTGTATCTGTTGACATAACTAAGTCAGCTTATAACAATTATCTTGGCGGTACGCTCGCTAAGAACTTCTCTAGCCTTATTATGCCGAAAATTGACACAAACTCCATTCTTAACAGTACGGAGCTTCATACTTCCACATCGGACGACGGGCTTAGCGGTGAATATGATTATGCTGCTACTATAAAAGTTTTGTATTATTCCAATGTAGATAATAATGGCAATGTGCTTGACTACACACCAAGCGGTATCAAGTATAGATTCCTAGGCTGGTTCCTAAATTGGGAAGTTAGCAACCAAATTGATTTTAGAATGGTTTCTGACAGCACAAGCATGGCAGGATATAGCATCGACTTGATTTATGCTTTTGGAGACGAACCGCCAAACGATAGCTTTGAGCTAAGGGCAACATATGTGACGCAGTTCAAGCAGAGTATGTTCTCATACAACATAGCAGGCGGACCTAATTATTCAAGCGCTAATGCCGGCGGAAAGTTTTCTGTCAAGGATGCGCCTATGATTAACACAAGTACCAACTTAAAAACCGTATACTTTGCCAAATACAACATTGCGACGGGCGTTGTGTCTAGCGTTGGCAAAACAGAAAACATAACAGACATAACGAACCAAAGTTTTGTCAAAGAGTTCTATATTGATATAGGAGCATTATATAACATTATTTTAGACTTTACCGCAAGGGGCAATGCCGAGTCACTGTACGCGGTGTCTGGTAGCGGGTATACCACCCGTTTTGGTTATGACCCTAACTATGACAAACAATATAAAATCATAAAAGACAATGTAGACACTGGCACAGAAGTGACATATACAGGGGAACAAAAAACGGCAAATTCTGTCTTTAAGCTAGATGTTCAGTACTACACCAAAGCAAAACTTGTGTTTAACAACATTATGTACAAGGCAGGAATTTTGGTACCTTCGGCTATTGCCAACAATCTTAGACAAGACGCTATAGCCTTGACAGTTTGGGATATGGACAAAGAGAACTATGGTGACGGCAAAACATCCGCTGACGGTAGCGTGTCAATGTATATTAAGTTGCAAAATAGCGGAATAGACTACCATGGCAATTTTGACTATGCTCCTTATGGCTTCAAGAACGGTTATGGAATTAAAGCCGCCAAAAATCTTGTATATAAATATTATGATTTAGCAGGGTATTTGCAAAGCAGCGAAAGTATGTTGTTCAACCCGTCAAATATTTCTTACAGGAAGTCTATTACAATCGACTACAACGATGGCTATTTAGTAGGTGGCTCCATGATTTTTGGCAACCCTTCGTGGCCAACCTCAAGTACAAAGTACACAGTAGCGAATGTGGGTGACGGGACAGAATATGCTCCTTACAAAATTTATAATGCAGCTCAAATGCAGAACTTAGGTATTTTCTTCAATAGCAATAATTATAGCTGTACAAACGATGCATTAGAGAAAGTATACTTCCAGCTATTCGATAATGTGAAGTTGCAAAACAACACAATATCGGGTGCCGGGGGAAGCGCAACACCTTATGGCAATAGCAAGGCTTGGGTACCGATATGCTATTATTACGATTCACAAAATCGGAATCACAAAGGCTTTGACGGAGTTTTCTCTGGTGACGGCTACTCTTTATATGGTTTAGCGGCAGACGGCAAAATCAATCTTACGAAGATTAGTGATACAAATAACCCTCTAGCAAACTTTGACTATACTAACCTAGCAGGCTATGGCATATTTGGTTGTATAAATGGCGGAACAGTAGTTAAGTTGAATTTGGGTAACGCCTATATCAATATGGTTGACTTCTCTAGCGCGGATGCTGCCGGTGTTGTTTCTTATGTGGGTATTTTGGCTGCCAGAATTTATTCGGCCCAAATAAATGAAATTACCTTTAATGAGAACGCTCAAGTTGTTAGATACTCTAGCGGAAGTATTGGCACATCGCGAGTTTATATCAATGCAGGGAGTTCACTAGGTTTGGGGCTACTAGCAGGATATGTGGAAGAAACGGATATAGATGATATAAATGTAGTTTCTAACTTCAACGATATTGCAATAGAACTATTGGGTGGTACCACAGCGACAAGCGCTACTGGTGGAATAATTGGACAATATAAGGGTGGCATAGCAAAAGAATACTCCGTTGGAAGTCTTAAAATGACAATAAGTGGAAGTGGTAGGGTACTTATAAACTATGATGAACAAGCATATACCAATAGTGGTGGTTTGATTGGTTTCGTAGACGGAGGGCAAGCGGCAATATCTGATTCTGTCATTGCCTTGTCTGATACAGCCAAACTTTATATAGGTAGCAATTCGTCCATCAATGTCGGTGGCGTTATAGGCAGAATGAGCGGTAAGGACATAGCTTTAACCAACTCTATACTTACTTCCAACGGAACAGTTAATACTTCAGATACAAGCAACATCAAGGCGGAGTATGAGAGTAAAAGCAATTTTAAGGAAAAGGGAATATTCCTGACAGCTAGCGCTTCTGCAGATGTGTCAGGCGACGGCATGGGTACTAGTGGAAATAGCACATACGGCAAGGCAGGTGCTCTTGTTGGGCTTAATCAAAGCGGACTTATAAAAAATTCTGTAAGCAGTTATGATATTAGGGGCGGAGTTTATTTCTACGCAGGTACTGCTGGGGGTATAGTTGGAGTAAATAGTGGCGGACTGGTGCAAGATTTTGCGTTATTTACCAAAAATAGTCATTCTTCAACCTTCAAAATGTACTTTAGGTCAACATTTGGTAGCGCAAGCAACTATGGCGGAATTGCCGGAGCCAATGTGAACTTAGGCGTGATAGATAACTGTAGCTACATTAACAACGAGGCAACAAAGACAAGTGGCAGTACTGATTTGGGTGGAACATATATGTATGTATTCCGCAAGGATTATTTGACAGATACTGACTACCGCAATGTCCAAGCCCATAACAATGCGCCAGTAAGCAGCAAGCAGAACAAAGTTCGCCCAAATCACTTGTCAGTGGGGGGCATTGTAGGCTATAATACTAGCGGCGTATACAACTCATTTATAAAAAGGTCTAGAATTACGCTGAATTATTATAACGGCGCGGCGAAAGCAGATTATGATTGGATTGTTAGAACTGGCGGTATTGTTGGTTATCACAACGCGTTAGCTTCAGACAAAGGACCATATTATGGCAACGGCAGTAGCCAGTATCCCAGTAATATAAGTTTTATTAGAAGGGTACAAAGTTGTTATACAGTAGGAATGAGCATAGTAATCCTTGGTCACATATGGATGGATGACAATTCAGAGATTAGCGGGCAATCCTATGCCCTTACTGGTAAAACCGCAGCGACTATTGGCGGAATTGTGGGAGCAACTAATGATGTAATCATTGGTCAATATGCTATAAGTAACTGCTATACGCTAAATAATAACTATATGCTAGAAATTAGCGCTTGGGGAAAGACCAATAAAAACGAAACACCAGGGGACAGCTCCGTTGGTTGGTACTTTAGGAAAAGTGGACAAGACATCTATAGCGCAAACCGTAGGGGATTTAACTTAGATGGCAACATCTTTGGTATATGTAGCGGATATGATTTTGAAGGGGGAGGCGGTTCTTTCGCGAACTATTGTTGGACTCAAGGTAACGATGCAACTAATAGACTTACAACTATTAGCACTACTGATGGCATATTGGAGCAAAAGATTGGACTTTTTGAAAACCCGAATTTGACAAACAAGCGTGGTATATCATTTACACTTAGTAATGACTACGATGATATACTATCTTATTTTGCTCCAGCATGGGATTACATTGGAAAGACTCTTGCAGTGTTTAGCGCAATGCCCCATCCAACCATGACAGAAGTTGAGGTTGGCTCAACGACAATTTATCCTGGTAAGGGTGGCGCGCACGGCAACCAACCGCTATATGTGGGTGGGTTCGTGGGAGTAGTAGGCGGTTGGGATGGTAGAGTGTACAAAACTGACCCTGCTACCGGACTACTGTTAGTATGGCACACTGAAGCAGATATAGGTTCGGCTTCTACTGTAATATTTGGAGAAGCCACGGATGTATATGAAGGCAACACAAGTCTCAATTATTATAATCACTACTACCTAAATAGCAGTATTTTGTCCTCATATTATCTCGTCAGGGGACAACTAATGGGAACATCCAATCGACTAAATGCATCCAACTATAATGGATTTGAGACAAACTACAATTTATAATATACAAAGCGCAAAAAATCAAGGAGAAATTTAATGAAACACATAGACATTATTGAAGTAATGACAAATAAAAAATATGTCGGGCAAGAAGTAACCGTTTGCGGGTGGGTAAGAACATCGCGAGACTCCAAAAATATGGCATTTTTAGAGATAAATGACGGAACGAGTTTTAAGCACCTGCAAGTTGTAATAGACAAAAACCAAATTAAAGAAAGCAATTTTATGTCACTAGGTTGTTCTGTGAAGGTAATAGGTACCCTTGTTAGCTCCCTTGTGCAAAAAGATAGCGTAGAAATAAACGCAATCAGTGTAGAGTTACTTGGCGAGTGTCCACTGGATTATCCCTTGCAAAAAAAGCGCGCCTCGCTAGAGTATTTAAGGACAATTCCACACCTAAGGGTGAGAACTAACACATTCAATGCCGTTTTTCGGGTAAGGTCAGTAATAAGCGCCTGTATTCACGAGTACTTTCAAAACAATAATTTTGTGTATATGCATACACCGATTATTACCTATAGTGATTGTGAAGGAGCAGGAGAAGTGTTCAAAATAACAACTCTTGGCTATGCTCCACAGTACAAGAGCGAAGAAGAATACTACCAAAACGACTTTTTCCATATGAAAGCAGGCTTAAGTGTTTCTGGTCAGTTAGAAGGCGAAGTAGCTGCTATGGGACTGGGCAAGATTTATACCTTCGGACCTAGCTTTCGTGCGGAGAATAGCAACACACCAAGGCACGCAGCGGAGTTTTGGCACATTGAACCAGAGATAGCTTTTGCTGAGCTTGACGATGTAATTGAAGTTGCCGAAGGGCTAATTAAGCACATAGTAAACACTTGTCTTGCAAAATGTATGCCTGAGCTAGAATTTTTTGATAAGTTTGTAGAGCAAGGACTTATTGAGAAGCTTAACAATATAGTAAGTCATTCTTTTGGCACTGTGGACTACGGCGAAGCAATAGAATTGCTAAAAAAAGCCGATGTAAAATTTACTTACAAAGTTGAGTGGGGAGAAGACATTCAAACGGAGCATGAACGCTATCTAACTGATGTAATTTTCAAAAAACCAGTTTTTGTCACCAACTATCCGAAAAAGATAAAAAGTTTTTATATGAAGCAAAATGCGGACGGAAAGACCGTTGCTGCAACGGATTTGTTAGTGCCTGGAGTGGGCGAAATTATTGGCGGAAGTGAAAGAGAAGCAGACCTAAACAAACTTCTTGTAGCAATGCAAGAGAAGAACCTATGCGAAAGTGACTATCAAGATTACATAGCTTTAAGAAAGTACGGTAGTGTGCCACACGGGGGATTTGGACTGGGCTTAGAAAGAATTATTATGTATGTGACGGGCATGAGCAATATTAGGGATGTTCTCCTATATCCACGCACCGCTGGCAACATTTATTAAACAAATTATCGAAAAAACTTTTAGGAGATTTTATGCGCACACATAATTGTAATGAGCTACGAGTAAGTGACCAAGGTAAAACCGTAGCTATAGCTGGCTGGCTAAGTAGCGTAAGGGACCTTGGCGCTGTAGTGTTTTTTGTAGTTCGTGATTTTTACGGAATAACACAAGTAACAGTAAATGACGAAAAGTGGAAGGACTTTGTAAGAACAATACCTAGAGAAAGCACTATACTTGTAGAAGGTAAAGTAATACTTAGAAGTAGCCCTAATGAAGCAATCCCCACAGGACTTATTGAGATAGAGCCAACCAATATAGAAGTGCTTGGTAAATGCACAGAAGCATTGCCATTTGAAGTTGCAAATAGTCTTGCTTCCCGTGAAGACACAAGACTAAAGTATAGATTTTTGGATTTACGCAATCCACTGGTAAAAGACAAAATAGTGCTAAGGAGCAAGGTAGTATCCGCCATTCGCCGTCGCATGACAGAAAGGGGCTTTTTGGAGATAGCTACTCCCATTTTGACTAGTTCTTCGCCAGAAGGGGCAAGAGACTTTATTGTTCCGAGCAGGTTGTACCCAGGCAAGTTCTATGCTCTTCCGCAAGCACCCCAACAGTACAAACAACTACTTATGACTTCAGGATTTGATAAGTACTTCCAAATTGCGCCCTGTTTCCGTGATGAAGACGCTAGGGCAGACCGCTCACCGGGTGAGTTTTATCAACTAGACATAGAGATGAGCTTTGCTTCTCAAGAAGATGTTTTTAGGGAGCTTGAAGGTATTTTGCCCGACTTGTTCGCGGAATTTAGCGATTTTGAGATAGATAAGGCGCCTTTTAGACGCATAACCTACAGAGACGCAATAGCTGATTATGGCTCTGACAAACCCGACTTACGCAACCCACTTATTATTAAGGATATAACTAGTATCGTTAGTGGTGTTTCTCCGCTATTTGAAGGTAAAATTGTCAAAGCGATAGCCGTGAATGACTTTGACAAACCCAGAAAGTACATTGATGGTTTAGCAGAATTTGTAGCAGAAAAAGCTCTTGGTAGCAGTTATTATTGGTTCAAAGTGGATAATTGTGGCTCCCTAAACGGTGGCGTGAGCAAATTCTTGCCCACTGTAATTGAACCGCTTACGGAAATACTTGACATTGAGCCAAACACCTTTGTTGCCTTAGTTGTCGGTAGCGAAATGCTCCCTACCGCAAAATGCGCAGGATATGTTCGTCAAGAACTGGGACAGGCAATGAACCTTATAGAAAAAAATGTCTATCGTTTCTGTTGGATAGTAGACTTCCCAATGTACGAAATAGGGGAAGAAGGCACCATAGAATTTAGCCACAATCCATTTTCTATGCCACAGGGCGGTATGGATGCTCTTATGACTAAGAATCCTTTAGACATCCTTGCATACCAGTATGACATTGTTTGTAATGGCTATGAGCTAAGTAGCGGAGCGGTCAGAAACCACGACCCCGATATTATGGTGAAAGCTTTTGCTTTAGCTGGATATGACGAAAGCGTAATAGAAAGTAAGTTTTCCGCGCTATACAATGCATTTAAGTTCGGCGCGCCACCCCATGCAGGCATTGCCCCCGGAGTGGATAGAATGGTAATGCTACTAGCCAATGAACCTAATATTAGAGAAATTATTGCATTCCCTATGAACAAGAATGCTCAAGACTTACTTATGGGCGCGCCTTGTAATGTTACAGAAAAACAACTCCGCGAAGCAAATATAGCAATAGTTGAGCCGAAAAAAGCAGAATAAGTATTTTTACATATTATTAGCAATAAAAAAAGTGATTAGCAAGTTAGCTAATCACTTTCGTTTTTTATTAGTAATATTTTTCAT
>CAYJBW010000019.1:0-23077 GCA_964368255.1 uncultured Christensenella sp. | reverse complement strand
GAACAGTATGACCAGGTCCCTTGGGGGCAATCATAATAACATCCACGAACTTAGGTGGAACAATTTGATTAAAGTGGATATTGAAGCCGTGCGCAAAGCACAAAGTCATACCACTTCTTAAGTTGGGAGCAACATCTTCGTAATAGATGTTTGCCATTTTTTCGTCGTTTACAAGTAGCATAACGATATCACAAGTTTTGACGCCTTCCGCAGTGTTAACAACATTTAGACCAGCTTCCTTAGCAAGCGCTGCCGAAGCAGAACCCTCATAAAGTCCTACAGTTACATTTACTCCACTTTCAAACAAGTTTAGAGCGTGAGCATGTCCCTGACTGCCGTAACCGACAACTAGCACCTTTTTGTTTTTTAGCAAGTTTAGGTCACAATCCTTTTCATAATACATTTTAGCCATTTTTGTAATTCTCCTTTTTTTATATTAAGTTTACTTTTTTTACATCACGAAGTTTGGATAATTGCTTTACTAATTGGTCTTTCACATATTCATCGCCCCTTAGTCCCACAATTATTTTGGAGTATTGTGTGCCCGCTATGCTTTGGGCAACAAGACTGTCTATGTTGTAACCACGCTTAGAAAACTGCATAGTTATCCTAGTTAGTACACCGTATATGTTTACGGCAAGTATTTCTATCACTATGTTTTCTTCTACCATAATTTACCTCCTAGTTTAGTATTATATTTTTTATTGAACCACCTGGGGGAATCATAGGAAGTACCCTTTCATCCATATTGATGTGGCAGTCAATTACTGTGGTCGCTTTGGAGTTAAATGCCTTTTCCAAAGCCTTATCAAGCTCATCAAGATTATTTACATGATGGCCATTTGCGCCGAACGCATTTGCTAAAAGAGCAAAATCCGTCTTTCTATTTAGCGTAGTTTGAGAATATCTTTCCCCGTAAAAGTTCTTTTGCCACTGCCTAACCATGCCCAGTACGCCATTATCAAGTATAACTACAACTATGGGCAGTTCTTGCGATACACAAGTTGCAAGTTCGTTTAGGTTCATACCAAAGCTACCATCTCCAGTGAAAAGTACAACTCTTTCTTTGTTTCTTCCCACGCTTCCGCCTATTGCTGCGCCCAGTCCGTAGCCCATTGTGCCAAGTCCCCCCGAAGTAAGTAAAGTGCGTGGCTTCATAAACTTATAATTTTGTATTGTCCAAAGTTGGTGTTGCCCAACATCTGTAGCTATTACGGTATCTTCTTTGCAGTAAGAATTGACTTTTTCTATTATGTTTTTGGGTGAAAAACTTGTTTCGTCATTACTTGCTGTTTCCTTTTGGGCAAGAATGTGTTCCACCCAAGAAGCGTTTGTTTTTACTTCCACCTTAGATACCAGCTGTTCAAGCACCGCGCTTATGTCGCCAAAAACAGATATATCACAGTGGATATTTTTGTTAAATTCTGCTGGGTCAATGTCGATATGTATGAACTTTCGTTTCCCAAGGTACTCATTTTTGTTACCCGTAGCCCTATCGCTAAACCGAACGCCTATTGCAATAACTAGGTCAGCTTCAGCCTTTGCCGTGGACGCTTCTATTTTGCCGTGCATACCTGTCATACCTAAGTTAAGTGGGTAAGAATGGGGGATAGCGGACATTCCCATCATACTAAGACCAATGGGAGCTTTTATTTTTTCGGAAAGCGCAAGTACCAAATGTGATGCATCGCTAGAAACAGCTCCACCGCCACAGTATATAAAGGGCTTGTTGCTCTTGTTTATCATTTCTGCCGCTTTATTTATTGCCTTGGTGTCCGTTTCGTACTGCCTTATTTCCGAAAAGTTGTATCCAAAGTACTCGTACTTTGTCATTTGAATATCTTTTGGGATATCGATAAGCACTGGGCCTTTTCTGCCTTCGCCGGCAATATAAAAGGCTTCTTTTATCACTCTTTCCAGGTCACAAATATTTTTTACTATGAAGCTATGTTTAACAATGGGAAGTGTTATGCCGACAATATCAACTTCCTGGAAGCTATCTCTACCAAGTAGGTCGCTAGACACATTACCAGTTATTGCAACAAGGGGAACAGAATCCAGATAAGCATTGGCTATACCCGTTACTAGGTTGGTTGCACCTGGTCCTGATGTGGCGATAACCACGCCAACTTCTCCCGTTACTCTGGCATAGCCGTCCGCTGCGTGAACAGCTCCTTGTTCGTGCGCAGAAATAATGTGATTGATTTTGTCGGAGTTTTTGTATAATTCGTCATAAATGTTTAGTACGGCTCCGCCAGGATAACCGAATACATTCCTAACATTTAGGCGTATTAACTCCTTTATTAAAATTTGTGCTCCTGTTAAAATCATTGTGCAACCTCCTGAGAATTAAAAAAGCCTTACAGCGTTTTGCTGTAAGGCTTTTGATTTAGAATAAACTATATCTATGCTTTAACTCTATCAGCAAAACGCAAAATACCATTGCCACGAATAATGACAACGAGTAGAATGACGAGTATGCTAATAAATAAGCTGTGCATTGTTTTTCTCCTGTTTTAGTTTTATTTATCATAGCATGGCAAAAAATATTAGTCAACAATTATTTTATTGTTTTTTGCTATACTTACATTATATGCATCATTTTTGCTTAGTTTGACAGTATTATGCAAGTTTCCGCTTAATATTTAGGAGTTATATATAATATTATACTAGATAAATATTTATTTTATCTATCAGTAAATGAGTTTGAAAAAACCAAAGAACATGCTATTATATCTGCTATGAGAGTCAAAAGAAAAATAGGAAAGATGGGTGAAGTATCTTGGGTAATGGGCATAGTGCTTGTGTCTTTGGGTGTTTGCCTTTGTAAGAAAGCAGATTTGGGCGTGTCTATGGTGGCTGCTCCGACCTTTATTATATATGAAGCTGTATCAAAATTTTGGAGCGGCTTTAGTATTGGAATGTTAGAGTATATTATTCAAGGCTTGTTGCTTATTGCGATGTGCATTGTTGTTAGGCGTATAAGATTTCGTTACATTCTGTGCTTTTTGGTGGCAATAATTTATGGCTATACTCTTAATTTGTGGCTGTTTATTTTCGGCGCAGACCCATTTGATAGTTTAGCGGTTCGGTGGATAATGCTTTTTGTGGGAGTTATTACTACAGCTCTAGGCGTTGCATTCTTTTTCCGTACATTTATGCCCTTGCAGGTTTATGAATTATTTGTGAGCGAAGTTTCCGACAGATATTCATTGCCTATTAACAAAACAAAACTTGTGTATGACTTGTCTAGTTTTGTTGTGTCAATAGTACTAGCTTTTACTCTGTTTGGCGATGCAAAAACTTTCGATATAAAATTGTTCTTTCAACAAAGTTACCACAGCATAGGTATAGGAACAGTAATTACCTCCTTCATAAATGCGCCAATTATTGCTTTTTGGGGCAAAATGTTAGACAGAATTTTTACTTATGAACCGATATTTCCCAAGCTAAAACATTTATTGGTAGGCAAGAGTTAGTTTTTTAGTAAACACCTTGAAAATTGCACAGCAAAAGTGTAGAATTGTACTTAGCTACAACTTGAGCAAATAAAATTAAGTATCGACAGGACGAAGTAATGCAATCTTATGTTTTGGCAAGTAATTCTTTTAATCCATATCTTAATTTAGCGGTGGAAAATTATCTTGTTACGCAAGCAAAAATTGATTCGTGCATACTTTTTTTGTGGAGGAACGATAAAACTGTTGTTATTGGAAAAAACCAAAATCCTTATTCGGAATGTAATGTCGATACGCTTGCATGTGATAACGGAATGTTAGCAAGAAGGTTGACGGGCGGGGGAGCGGTTTATCACGATGAAGGGAACGTAAATTTTTCTTTTGTTATGGGTAAAGAAATTTACAATGTAGAAAGACAGTTGTCTGTTATTATTAAGGCACTAGCAAGTTTTGGTATCACCGCGGTGAGCAATGGGCGGAACGATATTATCACAGAGGGCAAAAAGTTCTCTGGCAACGCATTTTTGAATAAAAAAAATGCTAGTTTGCACCACGGTACAATACTAATTAAATTAAACAAAGAGAATATGGCAAAGTACCTAACGGTAAGTAAAGAAAAGCTCTACGCTAAAGGTGTCAAATCAACGCTTAGCAGGGTAATAAATCTTGAGCAGTTATGTTCTGATATAAACTATGAGAGATTAAGCAGTGAGCTAATCAACCAATTTAAGAATGAGTATGGCGAGTCCCAAAAACTGGACTTTAGTGACCTTATAACAAATGAAAAGGTGTCCAAACTGGCAGAATTGTTTGGTTCAAAGGATTTTTTATTTGGCAAATGGGCAAGGGAAACAAGCGCTGTTACTACCCGTTATGATTGGGGGTGCCTATCCGTTCATAAGGATAGTGGTGGCAACACTGTTGCTTATTCTACAGACTGTTTGTATCCCGAAGTACTACAAAAAGCGCAGTCATTGCTTAACAAAAAAGCGGTAGTTTTTGAAGATGATTTTGAAAAAGAAATAGTAAATACTTTGCTATCAAAAATTAAAAAAGTAGGGGGATAGATTATGTACGATGTAGTGGTAATTGGTGGCGGACCGGCTGGGTACAACGGCGCATTAGAGTGCGCAAAACTAGGCTTAAAAACTGCGCTAATAGAAAGGGCAGATTTGGGCGGAACATGTCTAAACCGTGGTTGCATTCCCACAAAATCTTTACTAAAAAGCGCGGAAATATTCCAAAGCTCACAAAAAGCCGAACTTTTTGGGGTGAATGTGGAAGCTATTAGCTACGATATGGAAAAAATTTATCAGAGAAAAAATCAAGTAGTATCAAAGCTAAGAGAGGGCGTAAAGTTTTTAATCAAAAAAAGCGGACTGGATTATTTTGAAGGTCAAGCAAGTTTTGTGGACAAAAACACAATAAACATTACTAGCACAGACGGGGACAGTACTATTACCGCAAAAAACATAGTTATTGCTACAGGCTCACGCCCTGCAAAACTTAATCTTGAAGGTATAGAGTATACAAAGAATTCTGACGATTTGTTAGAAAATGGCATTGTTGGAGAAAATATCGTCATTATCGGGGGTGGAGTAATTGGCTGTGAGTTCGCTTGTTTTCTGTCTAGTCTAGGCAAAAAAGTTACCATTGTGGAAATGGAAAGCAGAATACTGCCCGTTATGGATAGGGACATTAGTAATTATTTAAGTATGAGTTTGAAGAAAAACAAGGTAGAAATATTGACTAACGCTAAGGTGCGTTCTATCAGAAAAGAAGATACATTATTAGTCGATGTTGAGAGCAAAGGGCTAAAAACTATTGCTACAGACGAAGTTATTGTAAGTATTGGCAGGGTGGCAAATATGGACGGTTTGCTCTTAGAAAAAGTAGGGATTGAGTACGATAGAATAATAAAAACTAATAAAAACTTCCTTACTTCGGTAGATAATATTTATGCAATAGGCGATGTAGCGAGCAAAATTCAGCTAGCTCACCTTGCTGAAGCGCAAGCAGTCAATGTTGCGCACATTATCGCAGGCAAAGAGCCACCAATAAACTTAGATGTGGTGCCAAGTTGTGTGTACACCAGTCCAGAAATTGCTAGCGTAGGGGATACCGAAGCTACTGGAGAGTATGTTACAACAAGTAAAATACCTATTGGAAGTAACGGCAAAGCTGTCATTGAAGAATCTACCATTGGCTTTGTAAAAACGGTTTTTGACAAGGATATTATAGTTGGCGCAACTATAATGTGCAGTAGGGCAACGGATATGATAGCAGAACTAGCGCTAGCTATTAACAGTAAGCTAACAAGGTCTGACATAGCTAAGACTATTCACGCGCATCCCACATTATCGGAGTCGATAGCGCATACAACCAGGTAAATCGGGTAGAAAAATTTTGCAAGTATTTTAGAGCCATAACGGAAAAAGCTATGGCTCTTTTTTTTGTCACAGAAAATGTAAATAATTGTAAATTCCTGCCGATATAATAGCCGTCAAACTCCACAAATCATACTTGTTTATTTTATAAAAAGATGATACAATATTTTTAGCACATTTTGGTAATTGCTCTTATTACTTAATAAGTATTTTACTTATTTATATATAAAACAATAATAAGGCAACAAAATAATTGACCTAAGTTGCGGGCACGGGTATAATAAAATAAGTGGGTACAGAATGGTAAAGGTACGGAGTCACGCCAAAATAAACTTATTGTTAAACATTGTCGGAATTTCAAACAATATGCATCTTATTGACGGGGTGTTCGTTCCCTTCAATTTGTATGATACTATATCTGTCTGTGGTAGGGATGATGAGAACATTGTACTTAGCTATACCGACCCAAAGTTACGCTTTGATAACGACAATGCAATAAGAGCGGCAAGGGCTATCCAGTCGCAATATGGCACCAAAGGCGTGAACATAGTTATTGACAAACAAATACCTGTTATGAGCGGGCTGGGCGGTTCTTCAGCCGATGCCGCAGCGGTAGTAAAGGGTATGCAAGAGCTTTATGCTTTAGGGGAAATTGACACACAGTTGCTACTTAGTCTGGGAAGTGATGTGCCATACATGTTTGCAGGCGGCAACAAGCGAGTATCATTGCTCGGAGAAGAAATAGGCGATGTTAGTTTGCCGACAATGTACAAGGTTGCGCTACTACCTGGTAGTGGTGTGGACACCGCGCTTTGTTACAAGTTGTATGACTTTGTTGGGGGAGATAGTAGTAACATAGACGATTTTTTGGGAGCGCCTAAGCAAACAATCAAGTTTGCTAATGCTCTGCAAAGAGCGGCTTGCATAATAAATAAAGAGATAACAGAAGCGTTAAGTTTACTAGAAAGAGCAGGTTTTTGTTATGGGATGTCAGGCAGTGGAAGCGCCTGTTTTGGAGTAGCCTACGAAAGAGACGACTTTGAAAAAAAGCTATCCGAGTTAATCAGACTTAATGATAATAAATTTGTTGTTATACAGGAAGAAAAGGAGTAAAAATGAACAAGAATACTTATGACTATCCCGTTTATTTGTTCAATGAAGGTACAAATTACGAAGCATATAAGTTACTAGGAGCGGCAAGTGTCCAAAAAAACAACAAAAAAATGTGGCGTTTCCGTGTATGGGCACCCAACGCACAAAGTGTGTCGGTGGTAGGCGACTTTAACAACTGGGACAGAAGCGTAGATGTAATGGAACCCGTTGCCGGTAGCGGAATTTGGGAATGCTATGTAAAGAATGTAAAAAGGTACGATGTGTATAAGTACAGCATAGAAGGCATTGACCATGTCATTAGGCTCAAAGCCGACCCTTACGCATCACACTGTGAAACAGCACCTGCTGACGGTAGCAAAGTTTATGACATCAGCGACTATTCTTGGAACGACGCAACTTACTTGGAAAAAAGAAAAAAAGCAAATACTTATGACAGTCCGATGAATATCTACGAAGTGCATTTGGGCTCTTGGAAACAATATTCGGACGGCAATTCTTACTCTTACAAGGCGCTAGAAGACTCACTTATCCCATATGTGAAGCAAATGGGGTATACCCATATCGAGCTTATGCCCATAACAGAACATCCGTTTGACGGGAGCTGGGGATACCAAATGACGGGCTTATTTGCCCCCACTTCAAGGTACGGCACACCGCATGATTTTATGAGTTTCGTGGATAAATGCCACAGCGAAGGGATAGGCGTTATTATGGACTTTGTGCTAAGTCACTTCCCTAAAGATTCCTTCGGTCTTTATGAATTTGACGGCACCTGCCTTTATGAATATAGCGACATTTACAAAAAAGAACACAAAAGTTGGGGAACTAGAGTATTTGACTACAACAAACCACAGGTAAGAAGTTATCTTATTAGCGCGGTGGATTTTTGGCTGACAAAATACCATATTGACGGTATGCGCCTTGATGCTGTAGCTAGTATGCTTTATCTTAACTATGACCGCTCAAGCGGAGAATGGCGCCCCAATGAACAGGGCGGAGAGTACAATTTAGAAGCTATTTACTTTTTGCAAACACTTAATAAAGCTATCCTTACACGCCACAGCGATGTGCTGATGATAGCCGAAGAATCAACGGCATTCCCTATGGTTACTATGCCCCCCCAAATAGGCGGACTGGGCTTTAATTATAAGTGGAATATGGGTTGGATGAACGATACACTTGACTACATAAAAATTGACCCCTTCTTTAGAAAGGGTGCGCATGACAAACTAACTTTTTCCATTACCTATGCTTTCTCGGAAAACTATGTTTTGCCATTTTCTCACGATGAAGTTGTGCATGGCAAGGCAAGTTTGATTGGCAAAGTGCCAGGTAGTTATGAACAGAAGTTCGGCGGATTGAAGTCACTTCTTGGTTATCAAATGGCACACCCGGGCAAAAAACTTAATTTTATGGGCAATGAGTTCGGTCAGTTCATTGAGTGGAACCACGATAAAGAACTAGACTGGTTCTTACTGGACTACCCAATGCACAAGAATTTGCACAACTTTGTAAGAGACCTAAATCATTTTTATTTGGAAAACAAGCCATTATACGAGCAAGACACATCCTTTGACGGTTTCCGCTGGATTGTCGTAGACGACAAAACTCAAAATGTAATTGTTTTTGAGCGTTTTGACAGGGCAGGCAGCAGTATTATTGTTGCGATAAACTTTTCTGCGCAGGATAGAGAAGGGTACAGAATTGGCGTAGGGAGTGAGGGGATATACCAAGATGTATTTAATAGCGAAAGTGAAAAATACGGTGGAACAGTCAATACAAAGAAACAAATGATTACAACAAAAGAACCTATGCACGGTTATGAACAAAGCATAGTTTTTGACATAAAAGGCAATTCGATAATATTTATTAAAAAAGAAAATTTACAAAAAACAAGTAGTTAAACTAAAAAAATTTCCGCAAAAGGAAAATAAGAAAGAAGGAGAGTAAAAATGTTAAGTACAAGAAAAGAATGCGTAGCCATGTTACTTGCAGGCGGCCAAGGTACCAGACTAGGCGTGCTTACTGAGGAAGTAGCAAAACCAGCGGTACCGTTTGGTGGGAAATATCGTATTATAGACTTTCCCATATCAAACACGATAAATTCCGGAATAGATACCATAGGGGTGTTGACACAGTACCAGCCTTTTGAGCTAAATCAGTACATAGGCAACGGTCAACCTTGGGATCTAGACAGACTCAATGGTGGCGCATTTGTTTTGCCCCCCTACCAAAAAGCGAGAGCAGGTGAGTGGTACAAGGGAACTGCTAACGCTATCTGTCAAAACATCAATTTTATTGACCGTTACAACCCTGAGTATGTGCTGATACTTTCCGGCGACCATATTTACAAAATGGACTATTCGGAAATGTTAAAGAGTCACAAAGAAAAAAATGCAGATTGCACAATAGCCGTTCTCAATGTAAAAATTGAAGAAGCTTCACGGTTTGGCATTATGAACACCAAAGAAGACAATCAAATTTATGAGTTTGAAGAAAAGCCAAAACGCCCAAAGTCAACCAAGGCAAGTATGGGTATTTATATTTTCACTTGGGAGAAACTACGCGATTATCTTATTCGTGACGAAGAAGATAAGAGTTCTAGCAACGACTTTGGTAAAAACATAATTCCTATGATGCTAAACGATGAGCAAAGACTTTTTGCTTATGAGTTCGATGGATATTGGAAGGATGTAGGTACCATAAGCTCTCTTTGGGAAGCAAATATGGACATACTTGACACCAATAGCGGACTGAAACTAAACGAAAGAGGTTGGAAGATATTTGCCCGTAATACGGCAGAACCGCCCCATTTTGTGGGAAACAATGCCGCTATTACTAATTCTATTATTAGTGAAGGTTGTAATGTAGATGGCAAGATTAGCAATTCTATAATTTATCAAGGCGTAACAATAGCCAAAGATGCCGAAGTAAGGGATAGCATAGTTATGACAAACGCTGCTATCGGGCCAAATGTAAGAATAACACATGCAATAGTTGGTTGGGATACAGAAATCGGCGAGAATTGTGTAATAGGCGCTCCGCAGAAAGCTCCAGTTGGCGGAGAGTGGAATATTGCCGTTGTTGGTCCCAATGTAATACTACCAAAGAACAGCGTTGTTAAGGAAGGCGAGATGAAAGGGGGTAATAAATAATGAATAATGTAATGAGTATACTCTTTGCCTCAGGCAATGAAAGTAAGTTAAACGAGTTAACACTGCACAGAACTACAGCCTCTTTGCCTTTTGGGGGCAGGTATAGACTAATTGACTTTACCCTAAGCAATTTAGCTAATAGCGGAATTACCCAAATAGGAATAGTAACAAGAAGCAACTATCAATCACTTATGGACCATATCAGACAAGGTAGAGACTGGGACCTAAACAGGAAGAACAGTGGTATTAGCGTGTTCCCACCCTTTGTTTATAATTCTTCGCGTGATGTTTATAAGGGTAAGATAGAAGCAATTTATAGCATAATGAGCTTTTTAACGCGTGGCAAAGAAGACTATGTAGTAATAAGCAACTGTAATATCGCTATGAATATTGATATCAATGAAGTAATGAACAAGCACATTGAGAGCGGAGCAAAGGTGACCGTTCTTAGTCACACAGGCTTTACGACAACTTCAAGAAGAATAGTAATAGAAGCTGACGAGAATAGTTTGGTTACTGATATTTTTGAGACAGAGTTTGCCGGAAATGAAGAAAAGCTCATTTCACTAAATGCTTATGTTATCAAAAAAGACCTGTTGGTAGAACTTGTCCAAAAGGCTTATGCGCGCGGACTTGTGGATTTTGAAAAGGATGTATTGTTCAAACTAGTGGAAGAAAAGAGCGTATATACATACATTATCCAAAGTTATGCAGCCATAATTGATGATGTCAAGACATACTATACAGAGAGTATGAATTTGCTAAATTTCGAAACAAGAGATGCGCTCTTTGAAAACGAAAGAAAAATTTATACTAAGGTAAAAGACAGTGTTCCCACAGTTTATCAAGAGGGAGCAAATGTAAAAAATTCACTTATTGCTGACGGGTGCGTAATTAACGGAACGGTAGAAAATTCCATTCTATTCCGTAATGTAAAGATAGAAGAAGGCGCGGTGGTTAAAAATTCTATTGTTATGGAAAACGGCGTAGTGGGAAAGAATTCTTCTTTGCAATATGCCATTACCGACAAGGATGTTAATATATCTTCCAGCAGAAATATTTCTGGCTTTATAACCTACCCTATTGTCATAGTGAAAGGCAAGAAAGTTTAATTTAATATAATAACAAGCAAGGAGGGATAAAATGAAAATATTATTCGCTACAAGTGAAGCAGGTCCTTTTTTACGAACTGGTGGACTAGGTGATGTAAGCGCAGCGCTTCCGCCGGCACTTAACAAAGAAAAGCAAGAAACAAGGGTAATTATGCCCCTTTACGAAGGCATAAGCGTAGCATTCCGCCAAACTATGGAGTTTTTGGGCTCCAAAGTAGTAACACTAGGTTGGAGACAACAATATGCGGGAGTATACACCTGCCAATACGAAGGTGTTGTTTATTATTTTATCGATAACGAGTACTACTATAAGAGAGTGGGCGCGTATGGGCATTATGATGACGGAGAGCGTTTTGCATTCTTTGCAAGAGCAGTTCTTGAAGTGTTGCCACTAATAGACTTTTTCCCAGATGTAATACATTGCAACGACTGGCAAACAGGATTGCTGCCAGTAATGTTAGACTCTTTCTATCGCAACGAAGAAGGCTATCAAAACATAAAAACTGTACTTACCATTCATAACATTGAGTTCCAAGGCAGTATGGACAGAAGTTGTATAAGCGATGTTTTTGGCATACCGGCAGTTAAATCAAGTGTTGTGGAATATAACAACAGCGCAAATATGCTCAAAGCAGGTATTGAAGGAGCCAATGCTGTTACAACAGTATCCAAGACTTACGCGCAAGAAATTTTGCATCCATATTTTGCATATGGATTGGAAGATATTCTCAGCAAGAGAAGCTATAAGATTAGTGGTATAATAAATGGCATTGATACCGTGCTTTATAACCCACTAAAGGATACAGCGTTATTTAGTAACTTCTCAGTAAAATCTTTGGCAAGGAAAAAGCCCAACAAAAAAGGTTTGCAAGAACTGGTTAACCTACCTAGTTTGGACATGCCCCTAATCGGTATGGTAACTAGACTAACCAACCAAAAGGGTATGGACCTTGTTATGGAAGTTATTGAAGAAATACTATCTCTTGATATCCAAATGGTTATTTTGGGAACGGGGGATTGGAAGTACGAAACCGCGCTTACCGAACTTTCACACAGATATAGCAATAAGTTAGCGGTAGTAATAAACTTCTCTCAAGATATAGCTAGCAAGATTTATGCGGGCAGTGATATGTTTTTGATGCCCAGTAAGTTCGAGCCATGCGGACTAAGCCAAATGATAGCAATGCGCTATGGAAGCATACCAATTGTGAGAGAAACAGGTGGACTAAAGGATACAGTAATGCCGTACAACCCTGTGGAAAAGACAGGAAGGGGCTTTACCTTCAAAACATACAACGCCTATGATATGCTAGATGCAATAAGACGGGCGGTAGGCACATACTACAACAAAGAGGACTGGAACGCTTGTATTACTAACGCAATGAGCGCAGATTACAGTTGGAAGTCATCTGCTAAAGAATATGTGGAGTTATACAAAAAATTATAAAAAATTACTAAGGAGAAAGAATGACAAGCGTTAAGAATTTTCAAGAGCTAATGGAACAAAAATTAGCAAAAGTGTTCGGCATTAAGGTAGAGGAGGCCAGCGAACTAATAATGTACAGGGCAACATGCCTTGTAGTAAAAGATTTACTTACCCAAAAAAGAGTTGATTTCAAAAAGAAAGTACGGTCAAATGGTACTAAGCAAATTTATTATATGTCTATGGAGTTTTTGCTAGGTAGGTCACTTCGTAACCATCTATATAATATGGGCATTTTGGATACGGCAACAAATGCCATATCCAAAATGGGTTTTGATATAAACAATCTTATGCAAATTGAGCCAGATGCTGGTCTTGGCAATGGCGGTCTTGGCCGTCTTGCCGCAGCATACATGGATAGCTTGACTAGCTGTGACTACTCAGCGGGTGGCTTTAGTATTAGATACGACTATGGTATTTTTAAGCAACGCATTGTAGACGGTTGGCAAATGGAACTGCCCGATGATTGGCTGGCGCAAGGCGATGTTTGGCTAAATCCTAGAGAAGACGACACTTGCGAAGTAAAATTCGGCGGAATTGTGGAAGAGAATTGGGAAGATGGCAGACTTGTTCCCACCCAAAAGAACCATACCGTAATACTGGCCGTTCCTTATGATATGAATGTAAGCGGATACGGCAGTGATGCAGTCAACACTTTACGGCTTTGGAGCGCAAAAGCTCCCATGGGCTTTGATATGACGCTATTTAGTAGGGGCGAGTATGTAAAAGCTATTGAAGCAAGAGCTATGGCGGAAGCTATAAGCAAAGTGCTTTATCCTGCGGACAACCACTATGAAGGTAAATCACTAAGGCTACGCCAACAATACTTCTTTGTTAGCGCGTCCATACAAAGTATTCTCAAAAAGCACCTAAAGTACAACCCGTCATTGGATAATTTGGGCGATAAAGTGGCTATTCACATCAATGACACTCACCCAACTTTGTGCATACCAGAACTTATGCGTATTCTACTTGATGATTACGCTTATAGTTGGGAAGATGCTTGGAAGATTATTGGACAAACAATATCTTATACCAACCATACCGTTATGCAAGAAGCGCTAGAAGTATGGCCACAAGACTTGTTTAAGTCATTGCTACCCCGTATTTTCCAAATAGTAAACGAAATAAATCAAAGGTACTGTTCGGAACTTTGGAAGGCTTACCCCAACCAGTGGGACAAAATAGCAACCAATGCAATAGTAAGTGACGGCGTAATAAAAATGGCTAACTTGTGCCTAGCTTCAGCCCACACAATAAACGGCGTTTCTATGCTTCATAGCAATATTTTGAAGGAAACAATTTTTGCCGATTATTACAAAGTAGCTCCAGATAAGTTTACTAATGTAACTAACGGAATTACTCATCGCCGTTGGGTGGCGGAAGCAAATCCTGCTCTTGCCGAGCTACTTAATGATAAAATAGGTGACAAGTGGCTTAGAGATGCTTCTCAATTAGAAAACTTGCTAAAGTTCCAACATAATAAAGATACCGTTGACGAACTGTTCAAAATAAAAAGGCAGAACAAAGTTTTGTTATCTAACTATATTTTAGAGAAAAACTGCGTGAAAGTAGACCCCGATTCTATATTTGATGTGCAGGTAAAGCGGTTGCACGAATACAAAAGGCAACTACTGAACGCTTTGCATATCCTATCGTTATATAATAGATTAAAAGCCAACCCAGACCTGGATATTGTACCGCGCACATTTATTTTTGGCGCAAAAGCTGCGAGCAGTTATTTTATGGCAAAGCAAATAATTAGGCTTATTTGCACAATGGCTGATTTGATAAATAATGACCCTTCTATTAAAGGCAAAATCAAAATTGTGTTTATAGAAAACTACCGTGTTTCTCTAGCAGAAATAATTATGCCTGCATCCGATGTAAGCGAACAGATATCTATAGCAGGTAAGGAAGCTAGTGGCACTGGTAATATGAAGTTTATGATTAACGGCGCAATTACTATGGGCACAATGGACGGGGCCAATGTAGAGATACACGAAAGAGTAGGTGACGATAACATATTCATATTTGGTATGTTCGCAGACGAAGTAGCTAAGCTTTATGCGGAAGGTTACAACCCAACTAACTACTACAACACCGACAAGCGCATTAAGACAATTATTGATATGCTAAGAAGTGGTGTCAATGGCATTACCTTTAGCGAAATAGCCGACAGCTTAACGATAGGCAGAGGTTCTCAAGCAGACCCATATATGTGTTTAGCAGATTTTGGCAGTTATGTAGAAGCCCAAGACAAGCTAAATGCTGCCTACCTGGACAAATACCGCTGGGGCAGAATGAGTATAGTTAATATTGCGAAAGCGGGGTTCTTCGCCGCAGACAGAAGCGTGGAGGAATATGCAACCCGCATTTGGAACATCACCAAAGTATAAAACATTACTTTACAATTCCCGAGATAAAAAATACAAAAAGCCCTTTGGCGCGGTTGCAACCAACCAAAGGGTAAATATTTGTTTCCCCGTAAAAATGTCTTTTCACGCCGAAAAAGTAACTATGGTACTGAGGCGCAATGAGCATAGCGAAGTGTACGAACTAAACAAACTTTATGATGACGGCACTTATGACTATTTTTATGTGGACTTTATTCCAGAACGAGAAGGTACATACTTTTATAGATTTGAACTGCGCCGCGGGCATACGGTGTCCTATGTGGGTAGGGGCTACAACGGGCAAGCAATAATGGGAGAATGGCTACCCGAATGGCAACTTTCGGTATACGGTAAGGCTTATTCTACGCCAGACTATATAAAAGGTGGCGTGGTTTATCACATATTTGCGGATAGGTTTTGTCACGCTGGAGAAGAAGTATTACCTTTGTATGGTGTACAAAAAAACTGGTCCGAAGATATAACTATTATTGACGATGACGGGATATATAGAGCCAATGACTTTTATGGGGGCAACTTCCAAGGAATAATAACCCAACTAGATTATTTGTATAATTTAGGTGTTACCGCTATTTATCTTTCGCCAATATTTCTGTCCCACAGCAACCACCGCTATGACACAGGGGATTATTTGACAATAGACCCTATTTTGGGTACCGAAGAAGATTTTGCGGAGCTTATAGAAAAAGCCAAAGAAAAGGATATTGCAATAATACTTGACGGAGTTTTTAACCATACTGGAGCGGACAGCATTTATTTTAATAAGTTCAATCATTTTGACAGCGTGGGAGCATACCAATCCAAAGACAGCCCATATTATGATTGGTACACATTTATGGATTATCCCGACACATACAAATGTTGGTGGGGCATAACAGTTGTGCCAACGATAGCTAGAGAAGCCAAAGGTTACCATGAGTTGATTGTGGGCGAAAATGGTGTAATTGCTAAGTGGACAAAAATGGGAGTTAAGGGCTGGCGACTGGATGTTGTGGACGAACTAAGCTCGGACTTTCTCAAAAGTATTTATGGCACAATTAAGTGTTATGACAAAGATTGTCTTGTTATTGGCGAAGTGTGGGAAGATGCC
The DNA here is from genome assembly GCA_964368255.1 of uncultured Christensenella sp. Lineage (GTDB taxonomy): Bacteria > Bacillota > Clostridia > Christensenellales > DTU072 > CAG-1782. Next base: position 6,865 of record CAYJBW010000019.1, on the reverse strand, counting down.
ACAACCAAGCACAGCTATGGCGAAGAAAGAGAATACTTCCAAGGCAAGGAGCTTGACGGCGTAATGAACTATGTATTCAAGGACTCCATTATTGAGTACCTTAATAGTCATGACGGGGAGTTGTTTGCTGACCAAACTATGACTATTATTGAGAACTATCCAAAAATGAGTTTGGATGTCAGTATGAGCCTTATTGACAGCCATGACACCGTGCGCGCAATAAATGCTCTATCTGGCAAAAATGCCAATCACATGAGCAAGGAAGAAAAGAAAAATTACAGGCTAAGTAGTCAGGAGTATGAACGGGGCAAGAAAAGGCTAAAACTAGCTAGTTGCTTACAATATTTTTTGCCCGGAGTACCTAGCCTTTATTATGGTGACGAAATCGGTATGCAAGGATATGAGGACCCCATAAACCGCCGTCCCTTTAGCCATAATGATATTGACGCAGATTTGCTTGGTCACTACACTAGATTAGGACAACTAAGAAGAAAGTACAAGAAGGCTTTTGTGTCAAGTGCCGTTGTAAAAGGAAATGGCAATGTGGTCACCATAGAAAGGGGTGGCATATTGCTTACCATAAATGCCAAAACATACGAATTCGAAATAAATGAGGATTTTTATTTGGAAGATAAATAAAATAATATTATTAGATTAAGCAAAAACAACGCCCAAAACGGGCGTTGTTTTTTTGTTAGGTAAAGTTTTATTTATTTACCAAAATACCTATTAAGTAGTCCTAAGAAGGCTTTGCCATGGCGAGCTTCGTCTTTTGCCATTTCGTGAACGGTGTCGTGAATGGCATCATAGTTGCGTTGTTTGGCGAGCATAGCTAAGTCAAGTTTGCCTTTGCAAGCTCCGCTTTCTGCATTAACTCTAAGTTTTAGGTTTTCCTTTGTGCTATCGGTTACTACTTCGCCAAGAAGTTCGGCAAACTTTGCTGCATGCTCTGCTTCTTCATAAGCTATTCTTTTGTATGCTTCCGCAACTTCTGGATAGCCTTCTCTATCGGCAACTCTGCTCATAGCAAGATACATACCAACTTCGGAGCATTCTCCCATGAAGTTAGCGCGCAAATCTTCGATTATATCCATTTCTACACCTTTAGCTTCTCCTACTTTATGCTCGGCAACGAAGGTTATTTCTTCATTAACTTCATTGAACTTTTCTTTGGGAGCTTTGCAAATAGGGCAATTTTGCGGTAAATTGTCGGCGGTATAACCGCACACGGTACAAACATATTTCATATATTATTCTCCTTTGATATTAGTATTTATAGTAAAAAAACTACTGTAATTATGTTAGCATTATTTTCCTGCTGATGTCAAGCACGCTTCTTGCCTAAACGGGAAAAACGGTGACTAAGTCACATATAAGAGTATGGGCTAAATATAATTACCGTTTAAGTCAAAAAAGCGAGATGTATCCACTTTTGGGCTTTTTATTAAGCTAAGAGCATATATTTACCACTAAAGGCAAATTGTTTGACAAGAAAAAATATATTGAGTATAATGATTGTATGAAAAATGTGCTATTATTAGACAAAATTATCGAGACTTTAGCCATAAATTGGACAATGTGTCTGGTGTTTTGTTCACTAATTTTATTTCGCACGCAAATTTCCGATTTTATTGATAAAGGGGCAAACATAGTTAATTATACCTTCAAAAGTTTTGCATCTTTTATAGTTATGCTCACAATAACAGTTTGTGGAGCATTGTCATATATAGGTCAATGCAGTGGCAGTAGCCTTAGCAATTATGCCATTAACCATATTTATCCGGCATTGTTTTTTATGTTCTTGCAGCTTTCCAACTTTTTTTTGATGATTTTCAATTATTTCTTGGACTCAAATAATGAAGGGCACAGGAGATTGGACATAAAGGTTTGGTTGAAAAGGCAATCAAGTATTGAATATATATCAATTTTCAAAAAACCCAGTTTGGCTTTATTACAGTAAATTAGTTTAATATATACAGGACTTTCGCGCACTTTATGTAAAGTGTGTTTTGTGTTATTAAATAAATTAGGAGATAAATTATGTTAAAAATAAACAATTTAAGAAAAAAATACCCCAATAGTGATAAATACTCGGTGGAGGGGCTAACCTTGGAAGTTAAGGAAGGCGAAATATTCGGGTTCTTAGGCAAGAACGGAGCCGGCAAGTCCACAACTATAAAATGTATTACGGGCATACTGCCCTTTGAAGAAGGTAGTATAAATGTATGCGGATATGATGTCAGAAAGGAGCCAATTAAGGCAAAAATGAATATTGGTTATGTGCCTGACAATCATTCTGTTATAGAAAAGCTCACAGGTAGGGAGTATGTCAACTATGTTGCCGATGTCTACAAAGTAGGGCAAGAAAGAGAACAAAGATTAAATAATTATTTGAACCTTTTTAACCTTGATTTTGCTATTGATAGACAAATTAAGAGCTATTCACATGGTATGAAGCAAAAAATATGTATAATTGCCGCCCTTATCCACCAACCAAAACTTTGGGTGTTGGACGAACCTATGATGGGACTAGACCCACAGTCTATGGCAGAAATTGTGCTACACATGCAAGAGCATTGCGCCAAAGGCAATATGGTTTTCTTTTCTTCACACAACCTTGACTTGGTAAAAAAACTATGCCACCGTGTCGCTATAATAAATGACGGCAAGTTAGTAGAAGTTATGGACCTAGCAAATAACAAGGTCAATCAAGACAGGCTGGACGAAACTTATTATACAGCAACAGGTATGGACAGGGAAAAAATTGAGTCCATTTTGGAGCTAGAGAGCAATTATAAAGGTGACAAAAATGAATAATTTTTGGATAACTCTTAGAATGGAATTTAGGGGGATGTTCGAACTTGGTAGCAACCCCACTAAAAGGCATTGGGGACTTTTTGCGCTTAATTTAGTGTTTGACAGCATAATTTATTTTGTATTTTTGTTGGCAATGTACTTTGTAAGTAAAATGATTCTCCTAGGCACACTACCTATGCAATACGAATATTTGGTAGTGGCTACAGTACTTTCTATGGTAGTTCAGTTAGGAACTTGCACAAGTAGGCTAATAAAAGTGCTTTATCACGATGTGGATAATGAACTACTCTTGCGCTTTCCTATCGGCGGAACGGAACTTTTCTTGTCCAAAGCCACCTTCGTGTACTTAAATAACCTAATAATATCAGTGGTGTTTACTTTGCCGTTTTATATTTATTACGGTATATTTATGAATATGGGTGTGGGCTTTTATTTTAGCGCAGTAGCTATCAGCATGTTAATTAGCTTGGTTCCTTTCTTTTTTGCCAACCTAATTGCTGTGCCAGTTATGCACATAAGCAACCAAATGAAAAATAAATTTGCCTTTAATCTAGCGACAATGATAATTTTGCTAGTGGCATCTTTTTCTATTTATATGCTTGTTTTGCAGGGTATTTTGCGATATTACGAAACCCAAGAAACAGCATCCCTTTTTAGCGAAGATTTTTTACTACAAATTAAGAGAATTGCTTCGGCTTTTATACCAGGAAGTTATTATGCCAACATTTTGTACGGAGAAAAAATTTGGTTTAGTATAGGTATGACCACTCTCATTACTGTGGTAAGCGGGGCAATCAGTTTGTATATGGCAAGCAAATACTATTATCCAACACTATTAAAAAGCATAGAAAAGGGTAAAGAAGCCTTTACAAAAAAGTCCAAAAACAAGGTAAGAAGTGTTTTTGGTACTATTTTGCGTACAGAAACACTAATTATTTTCCGTTCCCTTAGCTATGCCTTTCAGTATTTGGCAATGGCAATAGCCGCCCCCTTTATGGTGTATTTTTGTAACAATCTAGCGGTGGCAATAGGGGATGCAAGTGTAGGCGGAGCAATTATTCCTGGACTAACTATGATGGTTGTGCTTATCTTTGACACTATAATTATTAGTTTTGCATCTACAACTATAAGTCGTAACGGACAGTATTTTTATTTGACAAAAATATTCCCCGTTACCTACAAATACCAAGTATTTGCAAAAATGGCACTTTACTTTTTTGTTGCGGCGGCAAGCAGTTTTGTTTCTTGCGTCACGACTTGGATTTTGTTTGGTGGAGAAAAGTACGGCAGCTACATAGGAGCGCTTGATGTGCTTGGTATCTTCTCTATCTCCGCTTTAGTAATAATTATGCAAACCTGCATAGCCATTTTGGCTGACTTAAAGTCGCCCAACTTTGATGTTAATAACGAAGGCGATTTGGTACAAGCAAATAAGAATGTAAGTAATAGTATGATACTAGGTATAGCGATTTCTATCATATACGGAATAATAGCTATGGTGTTCACCTATCTTCCTATGGGCGCACTTGATATGGGAATTGATGGTGTGTATATTGTGCTAACCGCTGTAAGTCTAGGCTTGGCAGGAATAGCCTTTTTTATACTTTACTTTAGAGTGAACAAGCTGTACGACAAGCTTGTAGGATAGGGAGGGATTATGAAAAAAATAGTAATAGCTATGCTTCTTATATTGCCCTTGATAATAGTGGCGACAGTGCTGATTGCCACCGATATAATAAGCAATGAAGTGTATATAGCAGTGGATAATGTAGTACTTAATGTAAAAACAGACGAAACAATAGTACTGGGACTGAGCGAAGAAGAGTTCCAACTGCAAGCGACAGTTTATCCCACAAGCGCACGGAATAGGGCTGTCAAGTGGAAAGTAGAAAATGTGCAGTGCTTTGGGGACGAAATAGAGAACCCTATAACAATTAGCGACAATGGACTACTCAAGCTTTATACATACTGTACCTTTGATGTGGTGGTAACAACGGTTGAAGCAAGCAAAAGAGCGCGCGCGAACTTTTATGTTAAGGCGGACTCAATTAGCGGTGTTACCATACAGGGCAGTGAAAGTATTAGAGCGGGAGAAAGCGCAATGCTTAAAGCAGTCTTTGACCCCGTGGACGGGGAAGCAGAAGAGGCAGTTTGGACGAGCGACAACGAAAGTGTGCTCCTTGTAGACGGCAATGGGATAATAAGCGCAAAGAGCGTAGGAGCAGCCAAAATAACTGTCGTTGTTGACGGCAAGTACACCGCCACAAAAGATATTACCGTAACAAATGGAGTTACCAAGTTTGGCAACAACTTCTCCACATCTTATAGCAGTTTTGCTATAGCAAATATAGGAGCAAGCGGTCAAATAACAGAAGTAACTGGGGCAACGATTGAGGGTGGTACATTTACATTTACTGACCAAGTAGCAACATTTTTGGTGGGAGCAGAGCTTGTCACTATAACTAAGTGCCAAGAAGGGGATATTGCCTTCCGAAATATCAGTTATTTTGAAGGCAAACTACTGTCAGTGGGCAAGTTGCCGTTGCACTTAAATGTAGTATACAAAGATGCGTTTACTCTAGAAAAACCAAGTTATACATTAGGTAGTAGTGATAATAATGTCGCAATGGTTGATAATCTTGGGATGGTAAAGGCTGTTAATAAGGGCATTGTAACATTTACCGCAAATGGTGGCGGCAAGTCAATAAGTGTCAACTTTATGGTGGTTAAACCGGTAAATTTCATAAGAATGAACACTGTTGACGGCGATGACAAACGCGGTATTGCTGACCAGACTGTTTATGGCAACAAGAGTTATAGCGGAGATAGCCTAGTTAATTATGAGCTACCATTCTTTATTCAGTACCCTGTGCAAGCAGATTGGGAAGATTATGTTGTGACGGTGGATAATGATATTGCGGAGTTTGTGGACAATAAAATTGTAATAAAGGGCGATGTGCCTAATCTTACCACACTTACCGTTACTGTCACCGCAAAGTATTCTGCATACGAGTCAATGACAGTGCGCACAAGACGAAATATTAAAGTAGTGAACGGCGTAAACTGTACTAGCTATGAAGATATGGCGCGCGCATCCAACGATAATAGAGCAGTAATGATACAAAGTAATATTGCTTACAAAAAAACCGATAGTACTATAACGCTAAAGAATGATTTTTATGGCAATGGTTATTTGGTGGATGCAACTAGCTTAGAGAAAGCCAGTGACACCCCTGTTTTTATCATTAAGAGTGACGGCGTTACGATTAGCAATGCCCAACTGCGTGGTGATGATATAGTTAATATAAACAGAGCCAACGGACTGAGCGGTTATATACTTGTTGTGGGAGAAATTGAGCAAGAAGAAAGATATACGGACATAACTATAGAATATAGTATCTTTGAAAATGGCTATTTTGGTATGGATTTGCACAATGCTGATGTTTATTTGAACGGTAGTATAATAAGGAACACCAGTAACTTCGGTATAAGTTTGCCTTCTAACAGAAAAAGTAACGGCGAAAGTGATTATACTAACCTTACTATGAATAACTGCGTTATGAGTAACATAGTGGCAACAGCAGTAGGTATATCTACTAATGCGAAGAACTTGAGCGTGCAAAGCAACTTTTATTCCACAGGCTTCCTTGATATATATAACTGGCAGGATGTAACATCGATGCGTATGTTGGATAGGGACTTAATTCCCGGGGACGACGCGATGAATACATTTTTGAAGAATACTGTTAGCACTGCGTTAAAAAATGAAATAAAAAAGGACAAATACAGCCATATTAGACTTACTGTCGGCGATACCAGCTATTTCCACCTAGGCATAGTGACGGCGGGAGCTCTCAATATGAATAATTCTATTGTGGAGATTGAAGACGAAAGGTTCGTAAAGCTACCTTTAGATATTCTTGATATGTTTAGGCTAGAACCATGTGTACTGTACATTTATAGCAATGATGCAAATATTCAAGCGGATACTGTGTATGAAGAAAGTGAAGAATTGTATATTAGATTAAGGGGGTAGAAGTAATGGAAA
>CAYJBW010000018.1:0-23100 GCA_964368255.1 uncultured Christensenella sp. | reverse complement strand
AGATTCTACTGCTACCCACTTGGCATACAAAGTGGTATCTCCGCTAAGGCTGTCCACAGAAGTGACTTTTTCTCCGCTAAAGTCAGCGCTTGCATACCAGCCTAAGAACAAATATCCGTCTTTTTGGGGTGTTTCTTGTATGCTATTATCGCTAAAAGCAGTAATGTTCTTTTCTCCGTCCCCGGTGTTCCCCTTAATATAATATATGTTCCAACTAAACAAAAGGTCTGTAGTCGTGCCGTCCGTCCACTCTGTATTTACTTTGCTTACTAATGCAACTGTAGCAATGTACTCGCCACCTTCTGTTCCTGTATTGCCAGTAATGGTGTAAGATGGACTTTCTGCAAGCACATATTTTTGTGTTAGTCCGTTGTAGAACAGGTCTATGCCCTGTTGTGGTTTGTTTATCTTGACTTTGGCTATCTGCCAAGCAATGGTAAAACTAGCCGTTGAACCGTCTGCCCAAGTGTAATTGTTGGTGTCTCTCAAACTAACTGTGGCTGTATAGTTCCCTGCATTAGTTCCCTTATTACCAGAAAGTATGTACTTAGTGCTTTCTGCAATAGCTGCGCTTTGTTCGGTTCCTATATAGAAGTTTGTTTGATTGCACTGTGGTTTTGTTACCTTTTGCGGTATTATTTGGTAAGGAGCGGTGCAATCGTCCTGAATACCTACCCACACATAATTATTCGGATTCTTTAACGCTATTTGCGCTGTATAACTGCCTACATTGGTACTTTGGTGGTTAGTCACGCTAAATACATCCATATCAATAGGTAAATTGTAAGTAATTACTGAACCAGTGTATGTGAATGTTGTACTTGCAAGTGTTAACCTTGCTTGGGGCTTCTTGGCAACGGTATATTGAATTTGTAGCGCGCCCGTTGAGCTATCTGTCCACTCGGTATTATTGGTATCAAATAGCACTACATCAACTGCATAGTCCCCAGCGTTAACAAAAGCCAAACTACTTAAAGCATAATAATCATTGGTGGCAATAACTACATCTTGTTCCTGTCCGTTATATGTATAACTGCCCGTAATTGTGGGCTTGGCTATCTGTAACTTAGCAATAGTCATAGTGAACACATAGTTACCTACATAGTTATCTTCCCAAATATAGTTATTTCCGTCTATGGCAACAACAACATTTTCGTATGTACCCGCATTAACATGGCTATCTCCACTAATAATATAAGCAGCATTATTAGAGATTTGCGCCCGTTGAACATTGCCGTTATAAATAAAACTACCATTTATTAAAGTAGGCTCTGGCACTTCTTGTTTGCTTATTACATAAGGAAAAGTTATTTTGCTAGTTGTCTCGTCCGCCCAACAATAATTGATAGTGTCTTTTAGCGTTACTTCGGCGACATAACTGCCAGCATTCTTTTGGGCATCGTTTACTATCGCATACACAATGCTTTTGGTAATCACCGCAGTTTGTATCTCCCCGTTATAAACAAAGTTGGATTCTGTATACACGGGTTTGTTAACATAATACTTTGTTATTTCCCAGTTTAGACTAAGGTCATTTGTTCCGCCACCAATCCAAATGTAATTTTCTTTATCATTTAGGGATACAATAACTACATATGTTCCCACAACCTTTTGTTGTCTATTAGTAATGCTATATCTCTCGTCTTCAACTAGCTGTACTTCTTGCATTAGTCCGTTATATGTATATTCGCCAATAACGGTAGGCTTAATTACTTCTTGGGGATTTATTACCCATTCTATACTTTTGTCTGCTGTGGTGTTATCTTCCCAACAATAATTGGTTTGGTCGTTAAGCGTTGCCGTCAAATAATAGGTGCCTGCAAATTCTTGCGAAGCTCCCACCACGCTGTAATAGTCGTTTGCTTCTATGTCGTGCGTTTGCAACTGACCATTATAATAATAAGTGCCGATACTAGGAATATCTATTGATATCCTTTTTATACTGACACTTTGGTTGGCGGTAAATGTGCTATCTCCCACCACATAATTAACCACAAAATAAGTGTCACCATAAATAAAATAGTCACCGTTTTGGTAGCTTATTTGGTACGCTGCAATAACTTCCGTTTGTTCGTTGTTAAAAATTGCCGTTACTTCCATCCCGTTTACATCCGCTTGTTCTAGCGCGAAATAAGTTGTTTTTGTGGGTGGTTGGGCAATTTGTAAATAGCTAACAGCAACTTCAAGTACGGTAAAACTAACATCACTGTTTAGATTATAATAGTTGTCGCTATCCGTTGGTACAAATGTCCAAGAACAAATATTATCCCCAGCTTCTAAATTATAGCTGTTCCAACTTATTGTACCTGGCGTGTTGGAAGAACCTATCGTAATAGGTGGCAAAGAGTCCCCTGCAAAAATCTTTGCAGGCGTTACAAAACTAGCCGTCACTGTGGGATTAGCTTTGTTAATATGTAATGTAATATCTAACTGGTAATCAAAATAATTGTCACTGTCCGTATTATAAATTGCCGAATACTTATTGATAAGGTGAATAGGCACTATGGTATCGTCTACCCAATTATAATAGGCATTAAATAAAGGATAATCGGCTAATTCTTTGAAAGGGTTGTATGTTCCAGATAGTTCTGTATGCGTGATATTTTCATAAGTTGCTTTGGTAAGATTTAGCGTAATATCCAGTTCATAATCATTATAGTTAACGGCATCAGCATTATAGATAGCGGGATAACTTGTCTTTTTCACAATAGGTGTGATTGCGCCGTCTACCCAAAAGAAATTATCTGCCAAAGAAAAGTCAGATAACTTCCTTGTTTCCAAATATACACCGCTCAAATTATTGTGGGTTATGTCTATGTAAGTTGCCTTGCCTAAACTGATGTAACCAGTTAAAAAATAATTGTTAAAATTAACTAAATCTGTGTTGTAATATACGCTGTAACCTTCGTCTATTCCAGTTAAATAGTTCCTGTCACATGTAGGCACAATTGATGAGTCCGCCCAATAAAAGTTCAAATTCAATGTGTAGTCAGCTAGTGTTTTGTCAGGGTCGTATGTGCCATTTAGCACTTCCAAACTAGGTACGCTTGCAGAATTTATGTCTGCTTTAGCTATACTAACTTCAAATGTTCTGCTTTGTACCTTTTCGGAAACTAAATCGCCATTCTCTACCCACACTAAGCAGTAATAATAACCGCTATCGGTGTTGTCTTTTGTTTGATAAACGCACTCACTTTCTGAAAGTAAGGTGTACTCGCCAAATTCTGTGTCGCAATAGTACCATTCATAAATCAAATACTGCGCGCCAAGCTCAGATTCTGCCGTAACACTTATGTTATGCGTATTGTTGTCAAAAACTATATCAATATCTTCGCTCTCTAAAGAAATTGTTGGTACAATAACGGTTGTTTTTAGGTAATAGCTTGCGGTAGAAGTGGAAGTTATTTCCGTCACTGTTTCTCCCCAACTTTCCGTTCCGTCTTCTGTTTGCCAAGTAAGCACAAGACCTGTTTGTTCCATAATAGGTAGCGTGTAGGTTTTGTTTGCTTCGCAAAGAAGTTTGTGAAGTGTTATGCCATTATACAAACTGATTTCGTAAGCTACTAGGTTGTAGTAATTTATATTAAAAAATGCTGTTAGTTGCGGATAAAAATATGTATCACCGTCTTGTTCGGTATAAGTCCATTTTGCACCTAATTCCGTTTGCAAACTGCTACCTACAATATCTATTAGTTGCAAACCACTTTCGCCAAAGTCAGTGGATGCGCCCGTGGGATAAAAATGTATAACATCCTTATTATAATAAGAAAAAGTTATGCTTCCATAGTTGGCTCCTGCAAGCGCGCCTATATAAGTAGCGTCTTCTAATGTGTCAATAGTTGTCAAGCTAAGGCACTGGCTTATGTTAGATGCGACACTATCATTATTGCCAACAATTCCGCCTATTTTGTTTGTTCCTGTCACAGTTCCTTCACTAAAACAGTTATTAAGTATGTTGCTATTTATTCCCGCAATGCCGCCGGCTGTGTTATCTTTTACCGTAACTTGACCAACAAAATAACACTCCGTAACTGTACTGGCTATCGCTTCTCCCACTATTCCCCCACAAACCTTGCTACCACTAATTGTTACATTAGAGACGCAATTTGATATAATAGACGAGTCTGCGGTGCCCAATATACCGCCAAAGTTACCGCTAAGAATAACTGTTGGCTCTTCGGGGGGGTCTGGCAAGTCGATATTTCTGCCCACAACTTTGCTGGCAGAAACACTACTATCACTTATTGTCGTGTTAAAGGCATAACCTGCTAAAATGCCGGAATCCGAGTTACTGTTTATGTATGCGCCTTCAAAATAAGTTACGCTAATAATAGCACCATCTGTAAAACCAAAAAGTCCGCCATAATTGTCGGCATCTGTATACAATCCAAAGATAGTTTTGCCATTGCCGTCAAAGTTGCCGTTAAAAGGATGAGTTGGTGTACCAATAGCAGTCCAGTTATTAGCTGGGGGCGCAGTATCCCAGTTGTTAAAATTGCTCAAATCATTAAGATAAATATCATCTGTCAGTACAAAATAACTGCCTGCAACAACTAGTCCACTATTGTTTTGACTTGCTAGATATGCAAGAGTATCGCCGCTTGATATTTGATAAGGCGTCCCTTCCGAGCCGTCTCCGCCTGAGAATGCGCTTGCTGTTGTGCCGTCCCAGGTAGCCGCATAAGCAACTGGCGCTACATTAAAGGAGCTAACGCAAAATACTAGCGCAATAAAGGCAATGAATATAAAGGTGAATATAACAAAATAATTACGGTTGGTTTTTTGCATAAAGCTACCCCTTTTATCTTTACTATATTATATAACATTTATTGCTTGAAAGTCAAGATTTGTTATACCTGCAAATATAAGCTAGTTTTGTAGCTATTTAGTGCATATTTATTTATTAAGTAATAATGCGCGCACATCAGGTTAGCTTTGTATTGACATAATTTTTTACAAGCGGTATAATGTTTTTGATAAACGATAGCGCATATGCAGAGAAAAAAACTAAAAGATAACACCAATATATTCTATAAAATAACCCCAAAAAGAGTTGCCTTTTTGGGTATTTTAGTTGCTTGCGCTCTGCTCACATTTATGTTAGAGAGTTTGCTTCCCCCGCTTTTTGTGCCAGGGGCAAAAATAGGGCTTGCCAATATCTTTACACTACTTGCGCTTATTTTGCTCTCTCCAGCGGAAGCACTGCTACTTGTTGTAGTTAGAACAACGCTAGGCTGTCTTATCCTTGGCAATCCTTTTGCCATAGTTTATAGCCTGACGGCAGGACTGGGAAGCTTAGTCGCAAGTATTTTGTTAGTAAAGTTGCTACCAAAAATTAGTATTATGGCTATTAGCATTGTGGGGGCGGTAATTCATAACCTTATCCAAAATATTATTTTTTGTTTAATAAACCAAACCTATAACCTTTTTGCGCTAATGCCCTACCTAGCCCTAATTGGTGTGCTGGCAGGGGCGGTGGTGGGCGTTTGTGTTTATATGTTGATACACAAAATACCTTATAGCTTTTTTGCAAGGTATTTAAGTTAAATATAATAATAGTAAGTAAGTTAAAGGAGGAAGTAATTTGAATACTCGTAAAGGTAAACGCCTTACTCGTGGAGTTCATCCCAAAGATATGAAACATCTTACCAGTGAGAACCCCATTGAGATAATGCCGGCACCAGAAGTGGTGTCCATCTGTTTGGCTCAACATATAGGTAAGCCTGCCATTCCTGTGGTAAACGCAGGAGAATTTGTAAGGCAAGGACAACTTGTTGCTAAGGCAAACGGTTATGTTAGCGCCAATGTATATTCTAGCGTAAGCGGTGAAGTAATAGGCATAGAAAAGCGTCCTAATATAAGTGGCGCTGTGCAAGAATACATACTAATAAAGAATGACGGCAACTATTCTTATATGCCCATGCTACCTATGGAAGCCAAAGAGCCTAAAGACATTGTTGACAGAATAGTTGAAGCAGGTATCGTTGGAATGGGTGGCGCAGGCTTCCCTACTTCGGTAAAGGTTTGTCCGATAACCAAAGTTGATACTCTTATTATTAACGGCGCGGAATGTGAACCATATCTTACCTGTGACTACCGTCTTATGGTGGAAAAGACTGACGAACTTATGAAAGGTATCAGGCTTATTGCCCAGTCTATCCCCGTAGATAAAATTATCGTAGGAATTGAAGCGAACAAGCCCAAAGCTATAGAGCTTATTAGTAAGTATGACGATGTTGAAGTCGTTGTTTTGCAAAAAAGATATCCAATGGGCTCAGAAAAGCATTTAATTTTTAGTTGCACTGGCAAAAAAGTACCACCTGGCAAACTGCCTTGTGATGTGCAGTGCGTAGTGCAAAATATTGCTACTGCTTACGCTGTTTATGAAGCAGTGGAACTAAACAAACCACTTTTTGAAAGGGTTATGACCGTTTCTGGTAGTGCTGTTGTACATAATAAAAACCTGCTAGTAAAGAACGGTACAAGTTTTGATGCAATACTAGACTACTGCGGTGGCACTAGAGATAGCCTGGCTATGCTTGTTGCTGGCGGTCCTATGATGGGCGTATCCTTACTTAGTTCCAACTATTATACAAGAAAGGCAGATAGCGGACTGCTAGCTCTTACCCGTGAAGAAATTGATATAGGCAACCCAACGCCTTGTATTAACTGCGGTAAGTGCGCATCTGTTTGCCCCATGCACTTACTTCCTATGACAATAGACTTTTATACGCTTTCTGGCGACTATGACAAAGCGGCAAAACTTGGCGGAGTCAATGACTGTATTTCTTGCGGTTGTTGTTCCTTTGTATGCCCTGCTAGGCGCGCTCTTATACAAAGCATAACGCTTTGCAAACAAAAACTATGTGAAAAGGGGGTAAAATAATATGGAAAGAGTTCTTGTCTCCGATTCTCCACACATAAGGAAAAAGCGGACAACTAAGGGAATTATGCTCGATGTGCTTATAGCATTATTACCCGCCACCATAATAGGATGTATTTTCTTTGGGTGGAAAGCGGTGCTTGTTCTTGCTATAGCCATTGTGTCATCCGTGGCGACAGAAGTTGTTTATCTGCTTTGCCAAAAGAAAAATATAAAAGCTATTATCAAAGATTTCGATTTTACTTCGGTAATAACAGGACTACTGCTAGGTCTTACCCTTTCTCCATCAGTACCTTGGTATGTTCCTATGTTCGCATCAATATTTGCCATTGCGGTGGTAAAAATGCTCTTTGGCGGCACTGGCAAAAATATTGTCAATCCAGCAATCACTGGCAGAATATTTGCCTTTATTGCCTTTCAAGCGGTTATGATTGGCGGATATTTTAATCCGTCCATTGCTCCCGTTGACGGAACGCTCCAAACGGGCGCGACTGCTCTTACTTCTTTGCTTAATAGGGGTATAGAATCAGTAAAACTAACTAACCTTGATTTGTTCTTAGGTGCTGGCGTTAGGGGTTGTATTGGCGAAACAAGCAAGTTAGCTCTCCTTGTTGGCGGAATTTATCTTGTCGCACGCAAAGTTATCCGTTGGGAGTATCCCACAATTTATATTGTTGTAACGGGGCTTATGGCGGTATTTTTTAATAATTTTAATTTTAACTACTTCCTTCCGTCCATTCTTTCTGGCGGTTTGTTTTTAGGCGCAATATTCATGGCAACAGATTATGTAACTAGTCCAAATAACAAGCTTGCAAGTATAATTTACTTCATTGTGCTTGGTGTGCTTACTGGTATCTTACGGCAAGCAACCAAAATTGAAGTAGTTAGCTTTGCTATACTTATTATGAACTTACTTGTACCGCTATTTAATACTTATATTCGCCCACGACATTTTGGCGCGCCGTCAGCGATAGAAAGATTAAAAACAAAAATTGCCACAAACAAGGCAAAGGGAGGCAAATAAATGACAGTCAAACAATTTTTGAAAAGTAAAGCCTTTCAAGCTATTTTGATACTGCTCTGCATTGCCTTAGTTTCTGGAGCGCTACTAGCTATTCTTAACGATGTACTTTATATTAGCGATAACGAAAGAACACAACGGGCAATAAAAAAAGTCTACGGAAGCACAATGAACTTTGTTGACATGGGCGACATTTTAGGAAAAGATGCTACCAATCAGTACGGCACAATTACTAGCCTATACTTACTATCTGACGGCAATTATCTCATTCAGTCAGTGGGTACAAACGGCTACAAGGGTGGCTCTGTTACGCTATGGGTAGTGGCGGAGTTTGAGAGTGACAACTTTGTTGGACTTAAAAAAATAGTGCTGGAAGGTAACGATAAACAAACTCTTATGTCGCAATTTGGTAGTAGCTTTTTTGAAGTGTACGCAAACAATGACCAATATGTGCTGGAAGGTGGATTTTTCGTATCAAGGGGAAGTGACGACCAAATACAAAACATCTCTGCTGGCGCAACATTTACTTCCAATGCCATAAATAACGCTGTTAACTGTGCATTAACTTATATTCGCACAATTATTTTGGAGGCTGATAATGGATAAAAAACAATTTAAGACATTAGCCATTGACGGCATACTAAAAAATAATCCTACACTAAGACTTGTTCTTGGTACCTGCCCCGTTCTCGCCCTTTCCACTGCGGCAATGAACGGTATAGGCATGGGCGCTGCGGTTATTTTTATCCTAATTTGTAGCAATGTGCTTATTTCGCTACTTAGGAATATTATCCCTAACTCCGTAAGAATACCTGCCTTTGTACTTATCATTGCCACATTCGTTTCTGTGGTAAGAATGGTTATGGAAAAGTTTATCCCCAACCTTTATGAGTCACTGGGCGTATATCTTCCACTAATAGTTGTCAACTGCATAATTTTAGGTCGGGCGGAATCTTTTGCTAGCAAAAACCCCGTCTTATCTTCCGCTTTTGACGGATTGTTTAACGGACTAGGATTTGCCATAGCTCTTACCTTAATGGGTATTATTCGTGAAATACTCGGCTCTGGCTCGGTGTTTGGCATAGTGATTTGGAACTTCAAAATTGAGTTCTTTACATCCGCTGCCGGCGCATTCTTTGTTTATGGGATAATGATAGCTATTTTTAACGCAATTTATACTAAGGTGGAAAATATAAGTCGTCAAAAGAATTTTACAAAAAATCTTTTGCCACTACCGACCTTAAATGACGAACTTGTTAGGGAGGTAAAATAATTATGGGAACATTCTTTATGATAATTATAATGGCTGTATTCGTAAACAACTTTATTGTAGTACAGTTCTTAGGCATTTGTCCCTTCTTAGGTCTGTCCAAAAGCACAAATAGCGCAGTGGGTATGGGTGTTGCCGTTACTTTGGTTATGGGCATTACCTGCCTAATAACCTACCCTATTTATGTTTATTTACTTGTACCACTAGGCTTGCAATATTTAGAAATAATCGTTTTCATTTTTGTAATTGCTGCACTAGTACAAATGATAGAGAGAGTTATTCGCAAGTTTGCTCCACCACTTTATAACGCAATGGGAATATATCTACCACTAATCACCACCAATTGCGCGGTGCTTGGCGTAGCAGAAACTGTTATTGACTCATCACTAATGCTAAATCTTCTCAATGTGCCCTCAATGAATGTGGGTATTGCCGTTCTTTATGGCTTATTCGCAGGTGTGGGCTTTACCGTAGCAATAGTAATACTAAGCGGTCTGCGTGAGAAAGTTGACTTTTTGGACATAACAAAATCGATGAAAGGCTTCCCCATTACTATGGTAACAGCGTGTTTTATCGCAATGGGCTTCTATGTCTTTAATATGATAGGATAGGGAGGGAACAATGAATTTAATATTAAATGCTATTCAGTGGGGCAAAGTTGGTTTGGTACTGGGCATAATATCTGGCCTAGCTATTATCTTTGCCGTGCTAATACTAATAGTTACCAAAGTTTGCAACATACAAGAAGACGAAAAGGTGCTAAAAATTATTGAAAATCTACCTGGTGCCAACTGTGGTGGTTGCGGACATAGCGGTTGTGGGGGCTTTGCTAAATGCCTAGCTGACGGAACGGCATCTCTTAGTGAATGCAAGGTAACAACCAACGAAGCGAAAGCAGTTATTGCGAAAATAGCTGACATACCTTTTGAAGCAGATGTACCTACCGTATGTGTAGTAAAGTGCTATGGCGGAACAAACAGCGCTAACAAGTTTGAATATGTGGGCAACCCGGGTTGCGTTAATCAAATGGTAATTCAAGGTGGGCGCAAAATTTGCGCTACAGCCTGTCTTGGCGGTGGCAGTTGTGTCAATGTCTGTCCCGTTGACGCAATCAAGATTGTGGACGAAGTGGCGCGCATTGACAAAACGCTATGTATTTCTTGTGGCGCGTGTATAAACATCTGTCCCAAACTGTGCATAGAAAGAATACCTGCTAATGCTCCAATTTATGTGGCTTGCTCAACACATTGCAGGGGCAAAGAAACAACATCCTTTTGCAAAGTTGGTTGCATAGGCTGTGGCATATGCGCCAAGAACTGCCCAAGTGGCGCCATAAAAATGGAAAACTATTTGCCAGTAATTGACTATACCAAGTGTACAGGTTGTGAAGTTTGTGTAACTAAATGTCCTAGAAAAATAATAAAAGTTATGTAATATAGAGCTAAATGATGTAATAACTTAAAAAAAGCAACGAAATTTTCGTTGCTTTTTTTATTATTTACAAACTGTTAAAGATATCTTTGGCACTTTCGCTACTTGCTTCAATATAATTGTCAGCGCCCGAAATATCCTGTAAATAGTGGGCATCAGAATCGACTATGTGCTTTAGGTCGCAATATGTGTTACGCATATCCGCTGTGGCGTGGTGAGATAGTTCTATCAAAGAAAATTCTAAATCACTCGGGATAGCGCCTAGTATTGCCAAAATACCATTAGCGTCACGGTCAATGTGAGCAAGCACTGCTTTACCACCCATGCTAATAATTCTACTGCTTATCTCATAAATGCCTTCCGTTGCGCCAATAAGTAACATTCTTTCGACTTCCCCTGTTACATTATTATCTTTGTCAATAATTAGCTGTTTGCCAAAGATATCGGTATTGTTATTTAGATTAGGAAAGCTCAGTGTTTCAAAAAATGCTTTTAATTTTTCAAAGGTGGGAAAGATAGCTAGAATATGAATATCTTCAGCGGTTTGCACTTCCATTGCAGGAAGCACTGTGACACCGAACTCTATTCCGCACTCCATAGTGGCCAGGACATTGTCTATTGCATTGTGGTCGCACAAAGCAATGGCATTTAGCCCCTTTACCGATGCCATGGCAACAATATTCTCTGGTGTCATATCATCACTTCCACAGGGTGACAGCGCAGAATGTATATGAAAATCATAATATATTTTCATTGCTTAGCAAATTCCAATATAGCATTATAAACATCAAGGTCTGTTTCTATCAAATTTAGCTCTTCTTTTTTTGCTCTTTCTACCAACTTTTCGTCAGCCTTTACCCCTTCACAGCAGATAATAATACCTATTTCTGCAAGCAAAGCAACCGCTGCCACATTGGCATTGTTCATTACCGTAAACCAAGCGCAATCACTGGGCGCCTTGCCCATAACGAAGCTAAGAAAGTCACCAGCATATCCACCAGTTATTTCTTTCTCACACTCACAAATGTTGCGCTCTGTTGCCTTTAGCCTTGCTACTATATCTTTTATTTTCATTTTATTTTTTTCCTAACAAAACATCGATATCTATTCTGTGACAGTCGCTTATTTTGGCATCTCCTATTGCAACATCTTCGGCAAAGGCTCTACAAGACGGCGCTCCGCAACATCCGCAATCTAGTGACGGCAATAACTTTTCTATATTGTTAATCTTTTCTAATTTTTCTATGGCTTTGGACAAATCCGCATCAAGGCGCAAATCTTCGTATAATGACGGTTCTTTTTCCCACATATAAAAGCTATCATTGCGCTTGTAGTTTGCCAAATTATTCTTGCTTATAGGTAAGTATTTGCGTTGCGATTGAATCTTTGCTTTAGCTACAAAAGGATTCTCAATATTAAGCACACCACCAACGCAACCACCAACGCAAGCGTTAAGCTCAATAAACTCAATGCCTTCGCCTAGCGTGCTATTTTCTAACGCTTTAAGTACATTAAGTACATTTTCCATACCGTCAGCGGCAAGATATTTTTCTTTTAGTAATGAAGCTGCTTCCCCACCGCTAGTTGCCCAGCTCAGTCCAAAGATACCTATCTCAGACAAATCTTTGGGGATTTCTATCTTTTTCATAACAGGCAGTAACTTAAAATATACTTCACTTGCAGAGAACACCCCGTCAACTACGGGCTTATCCACACATAGTCCAGTCTTTAGGGCGTACACTTTGGCAGGACAAGGGGAGATAAAGAATACCCCAATTTCTTCGGGTTTTAGTCCAGTCTTTTTGACCGCTTCTTCCCTTGCTATCTTTGCGGAAATATCCGCAGGCGTAAGTTGTGGAAGTAGTCTATCTGCAAGGTCGTGGAACCTTAACATTATTAGTTCTACCACGGCAGGACATGCTGTGCTTATTACTGGTATTTTTAACTGTTTGTTTTCAAACAGCTTACGAGTTAATTCGCTAGCAAGCTCCGCTCCCCTAGCCACCTCAAAAACATCATCAAAACCAATATTTAGCAGTCCGTCAATAAGATAATTTAGGTTTTCTAAGTTCTCGAACTGTCCATATAGAGAAGGCGCAGGAAGAGCCACACGGTACTTAAACTTTTCGTTTTCTAAAAGGTCCAAACTGTCAAATGTAGCCTTTTTAGCATTGTGCGGACAGACGCGGATACATTCGCCACAGCCAATACACCTTTCATAGTGTATAATAGCTTTGCCGTTCCTTACACGAATTGCCTCGGTGGGGCATCTCTTCATACATGACACACAGCCTTTGCACTTTTCGCTGTCAAGAATAACAGTATGCAGTTGCTTGTCGCT
This sequence comes from uncultured Christensenella sp., assembly GCA_964368255.1. GTDB lineage: Bacteria > Bacillota > Clostridia > Christensenellales > DTU072 > CAG-1782. The sequence continues at coordinate 10,154 of CAYJBW010000018.1, read as the reverse complement.
AGTCATATCGCTCACCTCTATTTTAACGGAGTTTTATAGTTATTGTTACCTTTGTACCTACTCCGACAGTGGATTCTATTTCCATTTTGTCGCTGTACTTTTTCATATTAGGTAGTCCCATTCCCGCACCAAAACCTAATGAGCGTATATTATCAGGAGCGGTGGAAAAACCTTCTTGCATTGCTTGAGCTATATCAGGAATGCCATTGCCTTGGTCTATCAGCTCAATGACTATTTCTTCTTCAAAAATACAAACCTTTGCTTTGCCGCCGCTAGCGTGAATGACCATATTTATTTCGCCTTCGTACATACAAATTGCCGCCCGTCTAATAATCTCAGTAGGAAGTCCAAGTTGCTTTAGGTTGTATTTTACAGTTTCACTTGCGGTACCTGCGGATGTAAAGTTATCGCCGTCTACTGTGAATTCCAAACAGATTTTTCCGCTTTCACTCATAGGGGCAAGTCTCCTCCCATGAGTCCGGCTTGATATAGCTTCCCACAAGCACGGAACATCCTTTCGCTACATGTCATAAGCACAATGCCCTTCTCTTTGGCTAGAGCAATGCTCATTGGGTCGGGCTTTTTGTTGCGCACATAGACAATGCACACCATATCCATCATAATCGCTGTACGCACAACTTGAGGGTTGTTCAGTCCAGTAATAAGCACCGCTTGGTCCTTAACAAAGGCAAGCACATCACTCATCATATCAGAAGCACAAGCAGTGCTAACCTCGCTTTGGCAAAGGTCCTCACAGCATATTACTTCTGCATCTAACAATTTTACAATTTCGCAAATCTTCATAATCAATTCCTTATAATTTAGTCTGTATTATTATAACACACACTTAATTTGTTGTAAAGAGTTCAAAAGAGCGGTTATTTGTTTGCAAATTACAAATTCTGTATTGTATAATGATATTAGCAAATGTTTAGGAGAAAAAATGAAGACACCATTTATTACTAAAGCAAAAGCATTGGAAATAATTGCTAAGTACCCCACCCCTTTCCACATTTATGACGAAAAAGGCATAATTGACAACGCCAAAGACCTGTACAGGGCTTTCAGTTGGAATAAGGGTTTTAAGGAATATTTTGCGGTTAAAGCTACCCCAAACCCTACTATTTTGAAGGTTTTGAAGGCACAAGGTTGTGGCGTTGACTGTTCTTCCCAAACGGAACTGCTTATGGCGAAAGAACTGGGTTTTGCTGGCGATGAAATAATGTTTTCTAGTAACGAAACCGCCGCCGAAGAATATGTACTTGCTAACAAGTTAAACGCAATAATCAATTTGGACGATATTACCCATATTGACTTTCTAAAAAATGTGTCCGCTATCCCCAAAAAAATATGCCTTAGGTACAACCCAGGCGGAGATTTTTCTATAAACAACCAAATTATGGGCAACCCTGCCGATGCAAAGTACGGTCTTACCCGTCCGCAAATGACGGAAGCTGTTAAGCGTTTGCTTGTTGAAGGGGTACAAAGTTTTGGCGTACACGCCTTCCTTGCAAGTAACACACTGGGTAATGATTATTATCCTGAACTTGCAAAAATACTTTTTACTATGGTAAAAGAACTAACATTAGAAACAGGAGCAAAGTTCGATTTTGTCAATCTTAGCGGGGGCATTGGTGTGCCGTACCGTCCTGAACAACCAAAAAATGATATACACCTAATTGCTAAAGGCGTGCAAAAGGCATATAACGATATTATTGCAAGCAGTAATATCGAGCTTAAGGTATTTACTGAGCTTGGCAGATATATGCTTGCTCCTTATGGCTTGCTTCTTACTACGGCTATCCACTCAAAAAGCATACACAAAGAGTATATCGGAGTGGACGCTTGCGCCGCTAATCTTATGCGTCCAGCAATGTATGGAGCATACCACCACATAACTGTACTTGGCAAAGAAAATGCAAAGAGTGACCACGAATATGATGTAGTGGGAAGTCTGTGCGAAAACTCTGATAAGTTCGCAGTAGATAGAGTGCTACCAAAAATAGAAAATGGGGATATCCTTGCCATTCACGACACTGGCGCGCATGGTTTTGCTATGGGATATAACTACAACGGCAAGCTTAGAAGCGCAGAAATACTGCTAAAGGAAGACGGCAGTTATGAGCTTATCCGCCGTGCCGAAACGGTAAAAGACTACTTTGCTACCTTTAACTTTATGGAAGAATTCAAAGAGTACAGGTAAAAAAATCATAAAATATATTAAATATTTACAAAATAATATAGGTGGCGCATTTGCCACCTATATTATTCTTATCTCCTTCACACTTTCTGCCCTTGCTGATATGTTTATATCATATACACCTTCTTGGTCGACTTCTATTGTAACATTTATGTCCGAACTTATCGAGAAGTAACTTTGCAAGATACTAGATATGTCATTTTTTAGTATTTTTAGCATGCCGTTAGGAATACGGATATTGTCGCTAAGCAACACTTTTTTTAGTCTAATAAGTTCTTCGTTCGTTTTCATAAATTATCTTATTTTCCTTTTTAATCTTTGAAAAAATGTGTTGTAAGGCGCGGAACAATTATATACCTTTTTGCTCTCCCCCACAATGTACTGGGCTAGTAAGTTATAGCTGTAAGCAAGATTGGATTTTTTGTCAGTAATATCTATTAGACCGTACAAATTGACATAGTCATCTTCGGGCAGTACACCATAAAGGGGTAGCTTCATATTCTTAGCAATTTCTGGCGCGTCTATCATAATATTTTCTGCGACATACTCACCGCGCATACGATTTATTATTAGTCCAACCGTGCTTATCCCGTAGCTTTCTATTAGCTTGTATGTTTTGTATCCGTCACGAATGCTGGATATATGCGGAGTTGTCACAATTATGGCTTCTTCCGCTCCGCTAATTGCCCTATGGAAGTTTTCTTCTATGCCTGCTGGGCTATCGATAAGTACATAATCAAAGGTAGCTTTAAGCTCCTTTACTATTTCTAAAAACCTAGCTGAATCTACTAATTTCGAAGCGGTAGCGGTAGCAGGCAAAACAAATAAATTGTCGGTAACTTCTACAAGGCTCTGCATTATTCTTGCCTTCCCCCTAATTACATCAACAATATCATAAATGATTTTGTCTTCTATTCTCATAACAACATCTAGGTTATTTAGACCTATATCCCCTTCAATTAGCGCAACTTTTTTACCACAAAAAGTAAGCGCTATGCCAAGATTTGCCGTTACTGTTGTCTTGCCCACCCCGCCTTTTCCGGAGGTTATTACTATACTTTTACCCATAGGACAATGCTACAATATATCAATTGTAGAAATATAAAATAATTTATACCTTATCTAGATTTTGTGTCTTATTAAATTGACTTTGAATGTTTAGTAGGGCTATAATCATTATTATATATATAAATAAGGGCAAAGGAGAGAACTATGGCAAAGATTTTGAAGGAAGGCTTAACTTTTGATGATGTTTTACTCATCCCCCAACACAGCACAGTAGTGCCTAAAGACATTTGTCTAAACACCATTCTTACAAAGGGCATCAACCTAAAAATACCAATAATTAGCGCGGCGATGGATACCGTTACAGAATCAAGTATGGCAATTGCTATGGCTCGTGAAGGTGGATTAGGGTTCATTCACAAAAATTTAACAATAGAAATGCAAGCGGAAATGGTGGACCGAGTAAAAAGAAGTGAAAGCGGAGTAATTACCGACCCATTCTTCCTATCTCCAGAGCATAAAGTAAGCGATGCGCTTGCTCTTATGAAAAAGTTCCATATTAGCGGAGTACCAATAACTCAAGGCAAAAAACTAGTAGGCATACTGACAAACAGGGATTTGCGTTTTGAAACAAACTATGACCAACCCATTGCTGATGTTATGACTAAAGATAATCTTATTGTTGGGCATGTCGGAACTACCCTTATGGACGCTCAAAAAATTCTTGGCGAACACAGAATAGAAAAACTACCGCTTGTGGACGAATTTTTTAACCTAAAGGGACTTATTACTGTTAAAGATATAGAAAAGTCCATTCAATACCCCAACTCATCAAAGGATTCGCAAGGTCGCTTGCTTGTAGGCGCGGCTATAGGCGCAGGAGCAAATATGCTCGACAGACTAAAGGCCCTTGTTGATGCTGATGTAGATATAGTTACACTAGACACCGCTCACGGTCACAACCAAATGATTATTGACAGCGTGAGGAAGATAAGAAGTCTATATCCCGACCTACCACTTGTTGCAGGCAATGTGGCAACGGCGGAAGCAACCAAAGCGTTAATTGAAGCAGGCGCGGATGTAATTAAGGTTGGTATTGGTCCTGGCTCTATTTGTACCACTCGAGTTGTTGCAGGTATTGGTGTACCACAAATTACCGCCATTATTGATTGCGCAGAAGAAGCGGACAAACACAACAAGCGTATAATTGCTGACGGTGGAATAAAGTACTCTGGCGACATTGTTAAGGCAATAGGAGCAGGCGCAAGCGCAGTAATGGTAGGAAGTTTGCTTGCAGGTACCAAAGAAAGCCCCGGTGCAATGGAAATTTTTCAAGGTAGAAGCTTCAAAGTATATCGCGGTATGGGTAGCATTGCGGCAATGGAAGCAGGTAGCAAAGATAGGTACTTCCAAGAAGATGTGACTAAGTTCGTACCCGAAGGCGTGGAAGGTCGCGTTCCTTATCGTGGCAATGTTGGCGAAATTATTTATCAAATGAAAGGTGGCATACGCTCTGGTATGGGTTATTGTGGCAAAAAGAACATAGAGTCATTACGCACAACATCGGAGTTTATTAAGATATCTAACGCAAGTTTGATTGAGTCGCATCCACATGATATCTCCATAACCAAGGAAGCGCCCAACTATATTACACAAGGATAAGGAGTTTTTATGAAGCATGAAACAATAATAGTACTTGACTTTGGTGGACAGTACAATCAAATAATAGCTAGGCAAATACGGGATATGCATGTTTATGCAGAGCTACTTCCATATTCAACAAGTTTGCAAAAAATCAAAGAAATAAACCCTATCGGCATAGTTTTTACTGGTGGACCAAATGCAAAGTTTAGCAAGGAAACAGTAGAAGTAGATACCAATATTACCAGTCTTGGGATACCAATACTAGGTATTGGCTATGGAGCGCACTTGCTTAACTATCTTATAGGTGGCACAACTAAAGTGTCCGAAACAGAAAGTGGATGCGTAAATATAAAGTATCAAGATAGTCCACTATTTGAGGGTATAACCAAAGATAATGTTTGTTATATGAACCACAGCGACTATATTGTTTCTTTAGGAAATAATTGCGTAGCTCTTTCTTCCACAGAAAAATGCGCAATAGCTAGCTTTGCAAGCGAAAACAATAAGTTTTTTGGGGTGCAATTCCATATCGAAAACAAACAAACTATTGACGGCGTAAAAATACTAAAGAATTTTGTTTATAACATTGCTCGTGCCAAAGGTGATTGGACAATAAGCGGTTTTGTTAGCACAATGATAGCTTCTCTCAAAGAAAAAATTGGTGACAAAAAAGTGCTTTGCGCAATGAGTGGCGGAGTGGACAGCGCAGTTTGCGCCGCTCTACTGCATAAAGCGGTAGGAACGCAACTTACTAGCGTTTTTGTTGACCATGGACTACTAAGAAAGTACGAAGCTGAGCAGGTAATGAGCGTATTTTCTGGCAGGCTAAAAATGAACATAATAAAAATTGACGCAGCTGATAGATTTTTAGGCAAACTTGCAGGTGTAAGCGACCCCGAAACAAAGAGAAAAATAATCGGCAAAGAATTTATTAGAGTGTTTGAAGATTTCGCTAAGGAACTAGGCAAAGTTGACTTTCTCGTGCAAGGCACAATTTACCCTGACATTGTAGAAAGCGGATTTGGCAATGCATCATTAGTAAAATCTCATCATAATGTGGGCGGACTTCCTTCGGTAATTGACTTTAAGGAAATAATCGAACCACTGAGAGATTTGTTCAAAGACGAAGTAAGAAAGGTAGGTTTTGAGCTTGGCTTAGAAGAAGAAATCGTTATGCGCCAACCCTTCCCAGGTCCTGGTCTTGCTATCCGCGTTGTGGGCGACATTACCAAAGAAAAGCTAGATACCTTGCGTGATGCGGACTGGATTATGCGTGAAGAAATAGCTAAAAGTGGTCTTAATAATGAGATTTGGCAATACTTTGCTGCGCTAACTAACATGCGAAGCGTGGGAGTACACGGAGAAAAGCGCACATATGACACCGCTGTTGCACTTCGCGCGGTAACTAGCATAGACGCTATGACAGCGGACTTTGCAAGAATACCCTACCCTGTGCTTGCCAAAATTAGCAGTCGTATTGTTACGGAAGTTGCTGGAGTCAACCGCGTTTTTTATGACATAACAACCAAACCCCCAGCCACAATAGAATTAGAATAAAATAAATTTACAAATAAAAAAGCGGTTAAGTTAATTACTTAGCCGCTTATCTTTTATTATGGATTTTTGTTTACAATTACTGTACGCTAACCTTAAAAATACAGTTTTTTATGTTTATAGTACTCTTACTTTCAAAATATTGTCACAAGCAGGGATATCTATTGTTCTCTCGCTGTCAATAATTGCGTAACCATAGTTGCCGTTGCTTACCATAACTTTGTCCCCGTCAAGTTGTGGGAAAATGGACAAGCTGTTCTTAAACAAGATACAAGTACGAATATTGGACTTCTTATCCTTATAAACATTGGGATAATTCACGCTGTTAATTATGTTGCCGTTTTCCAAATAATCAATGATTTGGTTAGCTGCCATAACTGCGCAATTATCTTCTGCTTCTTCTGTGGATGCGCCAAGGTGGGGTATAACGATTATACCTTCACTGCTTAGTACATTTTCTTCTGGGAAGTCTACTACATAGCGGTGTACTTTCTTGCTTTCAATAGCTTCTTTTAGGTCGGTAATGTTAACCAAAGCTGCTCTGCTCATATTGATAATAATAACTTCATCTTTCATTTTCGCAAGAGATACCTTGTTTATCATATACTTTGTTGTGTCAAGAAGTGGCACATGAATGGTGATAATGTTGCTTCTTTCATATAGTTCGTCCAAAGTGACAAGCTCTACGCTCTTGTGAAGTTTGTTTTTGCTACTTTCAGAAATTAGTGGGTCATAACCAATAACTTTCATACCCAAGGCTACGCAAGAATTGGCAACTAATGCACCTATTGCGCCTAGTCCAATAACGCCTAGCGTTTTGCCAAAAATTTCGTGACCAGCAAAGTTTGACTTGCCTTTTTCTGTGGTCTTTGCCACATCGCAAGAAAGTGAGTTTACCCACCTGCTACCAGCTATTACATCACGAGAAGCTAGGAACATTGCACATAGCACAAGCTCTTTTACAGCGTTTGCGTTGGCTCCAGGGGTATTAAAAACAACTATGCCCTTTTCTGCCATTTTGTCAATTGGGATGTTATTAACTCCTGCTCCTGCCCTAGCTATGGCAACAAGGTTGCTACCCACTTCATAGTCAGCCATATTGAAGCTTCTTAGAAGTATACCGTCTGGGTTGGTTGCTGTATCGTTACAGTTATAATTTTCGTTAAAAATATCGTTTATTACAGGACTAATTTTGTTTAGCTTCAAAATATTATACATTATTTATTCTCCAATTCAAATTTTTTCATAAAGTTGATTAGTGCTTCTATTCCTTCAACTGGCATTGCATTGTAAATACTTGCTCTCATACCGCCAACTAGCTTGTGTCCCTTTAGGGTAACTAGACCGTTAGCTGCTGCTTCTTTAACGAACTTTGCATCCAAATCAGCATCACCTGTAACAAAAGGTACATTCATTATGCTACGGTCCGCAACATTCACTTTGTTGGTGTACAAACTGCTGTTGTCAATGAAATCATAAAGAAGTTTTGCTTTATATTCGTTGGTTTGTTGAATAGCCTTAATTCCGCCCAAACTCTTTAGCCAACGGAAAGTTAGCATAGCCATATAAATTGAGAATGTCGGTGGGGTATTATACAAGCTATTTTCTTTAGCTTGTGTGCTGTACTTTAGCATTGTGGGGCAAATTGGCAGTGCATTATCAATAATATCTTTTTTCACTATTACAACGGTAAGTCCAGCAGGTCCTATATTCTTTTGTGCGCCTGCATAAACAAGGTTAAACTTGCTTATATCCATAACTTCGCTCATAATGTTACTGCTCATATCGGCAACCAAGTTGTTGACATTAGGTAGTTTGGTATACTTTGTACCAAAAATCGTATTATTTGTGGTGATGTGAACATAGTCAGTATCTTGACGGAAAGCTATTTTGTCAACATCGGGAATATATGTATAATTGTCTTCTTTACTGCTAGCTACGCAAGCAATATCTCCGTATTTTTGCGCCTCTTTGTATGCTTTGTTTGCAAAATTACCGGTAACAATGTAGTCAGCTTTGCCCTTTACAAGTAAATTTAGTGGCACTGCTTCAAACTGCATGCTTGCGCCACCTTGAAGTAACAAAATTTGATAATCATCGCTGATGTTCATTAGTTCTTTTATCAAAGCAATTGCTTCAACATGAATTTCTTCATACCATTTACTGCGGTGACTAAATTCTACAACGCTCATTCCACTACCTTTGTAGTCCATAAAATCTCTTTGAGCCGATAACTTTGCTGCTTCGGACAACATAGATGGTCCCGCACTAAAATTGTAAACTTTCATAACACTCTCCTTAAAGTAAATTGTATTAAATAATGTTTATTATACCGCTAAAAAATTGTCAAGTCAATTAAAGAGCGCACATCCTTTACCGTGTTTGCACGAAAAATGTTTTCCTTTATTTCTTTGGCATTTTTTCGCCCTTTTAGATAGTAAGAAATATGCTTTTTTATGTTATTTGCTACAACATTATCGGGCAAAAATGATAAACAGTCCAAGTGCTTTTTTATGGCTTCTTTTACATCAAATGTAAACTCTTTGTTGATTTCTGAAAAAATATACGGTCTGCCGATTGCTCCACGCGCTATCATTACATAGTCAACTCCGGTACCTTTCATAAGCAAGTAGGTTTCTCTGTCAATTACATTGCCATTGCCACAAACAGGTATGGAAACCGCTTCTTTTACCTTAGCAATAAGGTCATAATTTACCCCTCCGCTGTAGTACATTTCTCGCGTCCTACCGTGAACTGTCACCATATCCGCTCCGCCTTCTTCAATAGATTTTGCTACTTCAATGGCGTTTTCGTACCCGTTAAAAAAGCCCGTGCGGATTTTGGCGGTAATTTTCCGCTCCTTTGCCACTTCTTTCATAGCTTTGATTATTTTATAAACAAGTTCGGGATTTTTCATCAAAGCGCTACCTTCGCCGTTCTTTACAACCTTTGGTACAGGACAGCCCATATTTATATCAACTACGGGGAAGCTTTTAAGCTGTTTATAGGTCATTACTTCGGCAATTATACTCGGGTCGCTCCCAAATAGTTGCACACCAGTGTGCTTTTCTTCACTGCCTAGATGTAACAAATCTGCGGTGTTTTCGTTTTTGTAATAAAGTCCTTTAGCGCTCACCATTTCCGTAAAGCACAACCCTGCGCCATAGCTAAAACAAAGCGTGCGCATACCGCTGTCGCTATACCCTGCTATGGGGGCAAGAATTAGGTCGCTATCATTATAAGTTATCATTTTTTTCTAAAACTTTGGCTTCGTTATAAAGTATTTCCATTTCAAAAAGTGGCATATTTTCTAGCACCAGTCCCCTTTCTTTAGCTTTGTCCACAACATACATAAAGCGTTTGATAAATCTGTTTGTGGTACCATTTAACGCAACTTCGGGGTCTATATCTGACATTCTTAGCACATTGACAACGCTAAATAGAATGTCGCCAGCTTCCTTTTCTTTGTCCTGCTCGTTGCTACTAACAAACTCACCTATCTCTTCATAAATTTTGTTTATAGCGTCCGCAATTGTGGGGTGGTCAAAGCCAGTTTTTTTGATATATTTTTGCACTTTATTAGCTTTCATTAGCGCGTTAAATGTGTCGGGGACGGAATCAATTTTTGACTTAATATCCTTTTGGTTCTTTTCGCTTGCCTTGGCTTTCTCCCAGTAGTACAGCGCATCTTCTCCGCTCGTTGCTTTGTCCTTACCAAAAATATGAGTATGCCGACTTATTAGCTTGTAAC
>CAYJBW010000017.1:0-23719 GCA_964368255.1 uncultured Christensenella sp. | reverse complement strand
CTTATAATGTTATCATAACTAAGTGATTATTTAACAAACAAAATCAGGATAAAAAAGGAGAAAAAATATGGCAGATTTATCAAAGCTAATTGAGAAAAAAGCGGACGCGGCACAGTATATGGTGGACGAAATAACTCATATTTGCACTACCATGCCAAAGAGAGGGCCAGGCGATGAAGGCGAAAAGGTTGCTTGCGAGCACATGGCAAATGTCTTAAAAAAAGACTGCGGTTGCGAAAGAAGTGATGTAGAACCATTCAAATTGAACCCCAATTCCTTTATGGGCTGGATTTATATTACCGTAACTCTAGCCATTATTAGCATGGGATTATACTTTGTATTTCCTATTTTGGGTGTTGCTTTAATAATTATCGGTTTAATTATTATGGTTCTTGAGTTCGGATTGTACAAAAAAGTAGTGGACAAATTGTTCCCCGAAAAAACCAGCCATAATGTTACGGCTATTAAAAAGTGCACTGGGGAAGTGAAGGCAAGAATATTCCTTAACGGTCACCCTGACGCTGCTTGGAACTGGCCTGTTAATGACAAATTTGGCGGAAAGGCATACGCAGCGCATGTCCTAATTAGCGTAATTGGCTCATTGATTTTGTTAGGTCTTAGCATTGCATCCGCTATAATAAATGGCTTTGCTCCCACGCTAATTACCCCTACAAACAACCCCGTATGGTTCTACTTGGGCGTTGCTATCTTTGTATTTTTACCGCCACTAATTGGTATGTACTTTATGTGGGACGAAAAGAAAGTTGTTGACGGTGCAAATGACAACCTTTCTGGCTGTTATATGGGTATAGCATTACTAAAAGCGCTCAAAGAAGAAGGCATAGAGTTTGAGCACACCGAAGTGGGCGTTATTTTGACAGGGTCCGAAGAAGCAGGACTAAGGGGCGCAAAAGCTTGGTGCGAAGCGCACAAGGGTGAGTTTGAAGATGTACCTACTTGGATTTTTGCCTTTGACACCATAAGAGAAATCGACTTCCTTGCCGTTAATTATCGTGACCTAAACGCAACAGTGAAGTCAGACAAAGAAGTGGGTGACTTCTTCTTTGATACCGCCACAGAAATGGGCATTAAGTGCAACAAAGGCATGGTTCCACCGTTCGGCGGAGCAACTGACGCGGCAGCATTTACACAAGCAGGATTTAAGTCGGCGGGCATTACTGCCCTTAACCACGATTTGCAAAACTATTACCACACAATGCGTGATACTGCTGACAACATGGACAAAGATTGTTTGGCTGAGTGTTACGCGGTAGCAGTGAAGTGCTTAGAAAAATTTGATAAAATGTTCAAATAGTTTTACATAAAATTGTTAAAAAGGACTGATTTTTTTAATCAGTCCTTTTTTTATGTCAAAAAATGATAATGCTTTTATCTAGTAAGAGAAAAATTGTTATCAGGTGGGGCAGTGTCTAGTACAAAGTCAGCTAAATACTCATTGAATATAGCATCTATTAAATCATCTATGCGCAGAGACTTGGAGTCAAAATAAGAAGTAATATTAGCAACCCGTCCTGCGGTAAATGCGTCAATTGCCACTTGGTAGGAGCTTAGCGCATCAAAATTATCTGAGATGCTATTTAGCGCACTTTTTATCAAAAAATTGTCGACATTTTTGCCAAAAATAGATATGGCGATGGGGATAAGGTTGCTATCATAGCACTCCAAAATGCCCAGCTTAAACAGCTTGTCTAAATCTATATTAAGCAAGCCTTTATCGGGAGCTAACTTTGCAATACTTTCACTTTGTTCATTCATGTAATAAAAGAGAATTTTTGCGGCATGTTTTACAATAGTATTTTCTACACTGTTAGTTATATTCTGATCTCCACCCATAAGGGTAGCAACATAAAAGACAGCTACATCCACCATTGTTTTATGCTTGGAAGCGGGGAGTTGAACGCCGTATCCACTGAGAATTCTCTCCATAGATACATTGTTATTTTCGTCCTTGATGTACAGTGGATGGGACAAAAACTTATTTAACGCGACATCTACAAAGGTATCTTCTCCGTAGTCAATCCCTACCATTTCTGCAATATCAAATCTGCTACTTACCGTATGCAAAATACCACCATGTAAGTGCGTATAACAGTACTCACGGAAGTTGGTTGTTGCTTCAGTCTTTATATTTTCTGGTATTTGCGGTGACAAGTAACTATCGTTAATGTTGGAAACTTGCACAGTCGATACATCTACTTGTTTTTTCTTGAAACTTATACTGCGATAGGAAGCAGGGTAAAAACTTACAGAACTACTAGTAACATCGGTAAATACACTGCCTTTTGCTGTAGTTAGGCTAATAGCATCTTGCATATGCAAGTGTCCGGTAAAGGCATAGTTACAACCTTTGTCAGCTAGCGCAGTTACTAGTTTTTTGCAACTTTCATAATAGGATTTATCATAAAATGCTTCAATTATCTTCGGCATGTGAAGCAGTAGTGGTATATGCCCGATAATAATAGGAGTTTTTTTGTCGGCAATAGAAGCATCAACTTGTGATATTATCCACTCATTATGCTGCAACGAAAGTGCTTCTTTTGTATTATCTTCATCAATTTGGTAGCTAATATTGTCAATAGCTATTAGACGGTACTTTTTGTTTAGGTCAGCTGTGTAGCTTAGGGTACCGTCATAAGTTGCTAGAGCTTGACCATAACCAAAATCATTATAAAGCTCTTTGAACTTAGTTGCCGTTATTTTGTTTGTTTGACTGGGGCTTTGCGCAATGTCATGATTGCCATTTATAACAAATACGCCAATTCCTGCGCTTTCTATTCTACTAAGCGCATTAACACAAGCTTGGTGTGAGAGCAAATCCCCTTTTTCTGTTAAATCTCCGCCAAGTAGCAAAAACTTAGTTTTGCTAGCAATAACATTATCTGCTATGGTGTTAATTATTGCATCAGTCAAATGTATCATTTTGTCAACATTTAGATAACTACTAATGTTATCTGATGTAAAAGTATCATTAGCGATAATGTGCGTATCAGTAACGAATGTAAAGCCTAATTCTTCTTTACTATTGCAAGAAGCAAGGGCAAAAACCATACAAAGAATAAGTATCACGAATATAACAATAACAATTTTTTTAGCCATAAGCACCTCTAAAGACTATTTTAGCACGAATAGTCAAATATTAAAAGACCAAATAATTATATTATATTCTGAAAGGCGAAACGATACATGTGACGGATTTCTGCTGCGTAGTTTTCTAGCCGTATTAGTAGTGCATTTGCCGACTGCATATCTTCACTTTCTACCGCGCCTTTTAATTCTCCAATAGTAACAGTCACTTCAGTAAGTTGTAAATGCGGAATAGTACATTCTAATATAACGCTTTTTTTGTGCCACCAAATAGAAAAATCACTTACTTTTTGTAAATCATAGTTTTCGTCTGCCATGATTTCTGCTATTTTGTCTTCAAATGTGTTGAATGTTTTGTGCAAAAATATGCTTTCTCCCACGCACAAGGCAATAATTAAGGCGGAAACTACTATTACAATGGTAAGTTTGTATTTCATTTATGCAACCTCAACAATACGGAACTTTTCATTTTTTGGTTGGATAAATAATTTGTTACTTTCCGCAGTCATAAGTACAACATTTTTTTTGTCAAGCTGCTGCTCGTCCAAAACCTTTTGCACCTGTTCGGCTGTTATATCAAGAGTTTGCATATTTTCACTCATAAACCTGCCTTCAACAATTAGCGTTGTGGGTATGCTTGCAGGTGCTTGCACTTCGGTATTTTCTAATATCGATAATTTGCCGTTTGTTTCTATTATGCCATAAGACACTTGCTGAAAACTAAAGATACCTTGTTGACGAACTAGCGACATCAAGTCATCTACATTCATATTGAGTTTTTTTAGACATTCACTGTTTATGCCGTCAGAATCTATAATAATTAGTGGTGTGCCGTTTAGCTTGCTACGGAATTTTATTTTGTTCGTAGTTATCAAAGTAATTACATAGTGCGCAATAAAGACAGTTAATAGCGGAATAAGTCCATAAAGTAAGGGTACAGAAATATCTTGCATAGGTGTGCAAGCAAGGTCGGCTATAGCTAAGGTTATTACGAACTCATAAGGTTGCAATTCTCCAATGGTGCGTTTCCCCATCAGGCGCATCGATAGAATGAGAACTACAAAAATAATAAGAGAACGGGCTACAACTACTATCATAATTTTAGTGTGTATGCCCGTTCAGTTTTTATACAGATTAAAAGTAAGGTTACCTAGCTATATTTAATAATATCTACCTTTGCTTCGCTAAATAGTCGCATAGAAAATTCGTCAGGGTAGCCTTCTTTATAAACTACTTTTTTTATACCGCTGTTAATAATCATTTTGGCGCAAATTGAACAAGGTTGGTGGGTGACATACATTGTGGCGCCCTCTACCGCAACACCTAATTTGGCAGCTTGAATGATGGCGTTTTGTTCGGCATGAACGGCATAGCACATTTCTTGACAGGTGCCAGAAGCAATATTTAGTTTAACTCGCATACATTCGCCCCTATCCTTACAAGACAGTATACCGCTACTTGCTCCGTTGTAGCCAGTAGTAATAATCCTTTTGTCCCGTACAATAACCGCTCCAACTTGCCTGTTGTCCTTAAAGCAACTGCTCCAAGAAGAAACTAGCGTTGCCATTTCCATAAACCTTTTATCCCATTTGTCCACGCGAATACCTCTCAAAATAATGCAATATCTCAATATTAGCATAGATTGGTGGTTTATGTAAATGTTTTTTGGTGTTATAAATAAAAAATATGCACATAAATTTGTATTATGTCAGATATTGATTACTCGCAATTCCATTATAAAAGAAAGAGTGAAGAAAGTACGCAAAGGGCAGATTCACGGGCGCCTGCTTTGCCAGCAAAGCGCCGTAAAGGGGGTAAGGCGCCCCTTGTTGTGATAATTGTCATCCTTTGTTTTGCTTTAGCTTTTTTTAGCGTGGACTTTTTTACTAGCGGTTTTCTTATAGAAAGTATATCAGTTTCACTTAGGGGCAGTACATACAACTACTATTTAGTGGTTAGCGAAATGTCCAGTAGAGATGTATCTTATGCCCAAAGCCTACTTATTAGGCAGGGTGGCGGAAGTGGTTATATCATAAGTGAAGATGTGTACAGAGTAGTATATTCTGTGTATGTGGACAAAAATCAAGCGAACATGGTTAGTGGCAAAAACAACGGTACATTTGTTCACACTCTTAGCGCAAAGAGTAAAGACACTTTGCTTTATAATACACTTGATAATATAATTCGCGATATGATTAGTTACTGCCAAAGTTTAGAAAAGGGCGACATTATCGAGAGCGATTTTTTGGCGGTAGTCAATACCAGCAAAGCTAAACTAGAAAATTTGAAGCAAAAATACATTGAAGATAACAAAATGGAAGTAGTTAACTTGATTGAGTTTGTTACAGAAACATTTAACAGCTTTAATTTTAGCACAGAAACAAAGCTAGTTTTGCTTAGCGACATCCGCTATGCTACAGCTAATATTGTGGTGGCAGTTACTTCTTTAGAAAAATAAACAATAACCAAACATTGTACAAATATCCTTTACTTTTTGTTATAATTTATATATAATATTTATGGTAAAATAGGATAGGAGTACCCCAATGCACTTAAAAAAAATCATAGCGTATGGCTTCAAATCTTTCGCAGATAAACTAGAATTAGACTTTAATAACGGAGTAACTTGCATAGTCGGACCCAACGGTTGTGGCAAGAGCAATGTAAGTGACGCCATAAGGTGGGTGCTTGGAGAACAGAGCCCAAAAATTTTGCGTTGCAAAAATATGCAAGAGATTATTTTTAATGGTACCACCAACCGTAAGGCACTTGGTTATTGTGAGGTTACGCTTGTTTTTGATAACGAAGAAAGAGCATACGCTGTGGACAGTGAAGAACTAATCATTACCAGGAAGTTATACCGTAGCGGTGATAGCGAATATTACATAAACACTAATAAAGTAAGGCTAAAAGATGTACTGGATATTTTCCGCGATACAGGTATTGGCAAAGACGGTTATTCTGTAGTAGGACAGGGCAAAATTGATTCCTTTTTGAGCGCAAAACCAGAAGACAGACGACAAATATTCGAAGAAGCCGCAGGAATAAGCAAGTACAAGGCAAAAAGAACGGAAGCAAGCAGGAAACTTGACAAGACAGCAAGTAATATAGAAATAATAAAGGGCAGTTTAGCCTCTTACGAACAGCGCATCGCCCCCCTCCAAAAACAAGCCGTTGTTACGCTAAAGGCAAGAACGCTTAGAGAGCGGTTAAAAACATTGGAAGTTAACCACTATATTTATCTAACCGAACACAACGCAGAACTAAAAAATGCGCTTAAAGAGAAACTATCTAATGCAGATAGCAAACTTAATGAACTGTCACAAATAAAATCTAGCAACGACATAAAATATAACGCTATTGGCGAAGAAATTGCTAACCTTGACATGCTTTATTCCGAACTAACTACCAAAAGGTTGGATTTGTCGGTAGCTTTTGCCAGAAAAGAAGGCAAAACAAGGGAGTTAAGTATTGAGCTTGAGAACTTGCAAAAAAATATAAATAGATTGGAAAGCGAAGTAAAAGAAAAGACTTTTGCTATAGAAACCCACCAAAAAAGTAAAGATTCTAGCAATCTCGAGCAACAACAAACTATTAGAGATTATTGCGATGCGCAAGGCAAGGAAGAAGAGCTAGGCGCACTTTGTCAAGACTTATCTCAAGCGGTGGAACGGCAAAAGCAAGAGAAAGAAATTACTAACGAAATGCTCTACAACTCTATGGGCGTTTGGGGTAACAAAAACGCAGAACTTAGCAGAATAGAAGCAGAGCTTAGGGGACTTAGAGCAACAAAAACTGAGAATGAAGACAATCTTGACAAGTTAAAAAAAGAATTAAAAGAACAAGAAATCAGCTTAAAAGAACGGGATAACAGCCTGGAAAGTTATAATAAAGACAGAAAAGAAAAGTACAACCTAAAGAAGGATATTAACGAAGCTTACTCACAAAAATTAAAAGAGTTCCAACAAACGGAAGACAGTCGGAACGAACTTAGAGACACAATAACCAGACTTTCATCCAAAATAGAGAACTTAGAAAATAACAAAAATATGTATAGCAATTATGACTACGCAATACGCTTTTTGATGAACCAAAAGGACGAAAAAATTAAGTCAAAAATTCTTGGAGTGCTTGGCAGTGTTATTTCCACAAGTCCGCAGTTCGCTACGGCTATTGAAGTGGCGCTCGGTGGGAATGTGGGCAACATTATTACTCGCGACCAACAAGATACTAGTTATCTAATTGACTTTCTTAACATAAACAGGGGGGGTAGAGCTACCTTTGCCCCTATTTCTTCTATGAGACCGCGTCCCCTTGAAGACCAATTTTTGGACGCGCTAGGCGAAGACGGTTGTTATGGTATTGCTGCCGACCTTATTAAATACGATAGACAATTCCGCCCAATTATAGAAACTTTTCTTGGCAGAGTAGTAGTTGTAGAAGACAAGCAAACGGCAATAAAAATGGCGACTAAGTACCGCAATGCGTTCCGTATAGTGACCCTTGACGGCGCACATTATGCCAATAATGGTACAGTTAGTGGTGGAAAAAAAGAAACTAGCGATGTAAGGCTACTTTCTATGGAAACGGATATAACGGAAGGCAAAAAGCAACTAGAAAAGCACAAAAAATCTTTGGCAATAATCAGTGAAGAACTTAGCGACTTAGAAAAAGAGCTAAAAGAACTAGAAAACAACAGCAAAGTTCTTACCGATATTATTATCACTTTGGACAAAAAGATTAGTAGTGATGAGCAAAGCAAGCAATATATTGTGGCAAGCATAGCCAAACTTGACGGCGAAATGCTAAAAATCACTAATAATCTGCAAAAAATCAATGAAGGTATCACTCTTAATTCTACATTGTTCAAAGTAACGGAACTGGAAGTTAACTCAAAAAGTAACGAAAAGCTGGATACAAATGTGGTGCTAAGCGAACTAGCAAACAAGCTAAACGAAAAGGAAAAACTACTTCACGATGCCACAGAAAAACGCACACAAGCGCTTATTAAGGTAAAGAACTTAGAAAGTAAACTGAGCGAAATTGAGAAGAACATAAAATTTACTTCGGTTTCCATAGATAGACTTACCAAAGAAATTACCGAAAACGACTCTATTTTATGCACAGAAAAAAGCCGTTGCGAAATAGTAACTAAAGAAATTGAGCGCGTTGCACTTGAGAGCGCAGACAGCGCGGAACTAGAGATTATTAACAAAGAACTTGGCGAAATGGACGGCAAAAAACTCAAACTAAAATTAAGCAGAGATGAGCTTTATCGCGAGATACAAAACAATTCTGACGCTTTGCAAAAGGTAGTTGACTCTAAGGCAAGATTTGAAGCGAATTTAGAAAATCTTGACAAGGAAATAATTGCCGTTACAGAAAAAATGCAAGAAGATTATAACCTAAGCGAGCAAGATATTTATGCAATGAAAGTTGACGACTATGACGATAGTCGTGGCGTTGCGGACAGCAAGGTACTAAAAAAGGATTTAGCCTTCCTTGGCGATATTAACGAAATGGCGGTAGAAGACCTAGAAGAAATTAGCGCAGAATACAACAAGCTAAAGGTGCATTTTGACGATATAAATGCCGCTAAGTTAGAACTAGAAATTACCATTGCCGACCTTACCAAAAAAATGGAAATAAACTTTTCGGAGAGTTTTGAAAAAATAAAAGTAAATTTTGCACAGGTGTTCTCAGAACTATTTGACGGTGGAAAAGGCGTGCTTGACCTTGATATGCAAAAAGATATGAGCGTACTTGATGCAGGTATTATTATAGAAGCTCAGCCCCCTGGCAAAAAGCTACAAAACATTGACCTACTTTCCGGCGGAGAAAGAGCAATGACGGCAATTGCAATAATTTATGCAATAATCAAACTACACCCAATGCCTTTTTGTGTGCTTGATGAGGTTGATGCTCCGCTAGACGATACCAACGCCGATATATTCGCAAAATATCTTAGGAAGTTTAGCAAAAGTACACAGTTTATACTTGTATCACACAGAAAGCCCACTATGGAACTTGCCGACCAACTATATGGTATAACTATGCAAGAAAAGGGCATATCCAAGAACTTAAATGTAAAATTAAGTGAAGCATTAAAAATCGCAAAATAGTAGTAAATTATATAAGGAGAGTTATGGGTTTCTTTGATAAAATAAAACTAGGATTAAAAAAGACTAAGGATAGCATTAGCAAAAAGTTGTTTGAAGTTTTTAAGGCGAAAGACCTAAATGATGCCTTTTATGAAGAACTGGAATTTGCTCTAGTTTCTGCGGATATGGGAATAATTGCTACAACCAATATTATTGAAGAACTAAAAGAAGAAGTTTTTAGAAAAAAACTAACTTCGCCTAGTCAAGCAAAGGACATACTAAAAAGGCTACTGCTTGAGTCCATTGATTATGACATACCCGAGTATGAGTATCCTTTGGTAATTTTGCTTTGCGGTGTAAATGGCGTTGGCAAAACTACAGCCATTGGCAAGCTAGCTAATTATTTCCGCACCATAGGAAAGAGCGTAGTTGTTGCGGCGGCAGACACCTTTAGGGCGGCGGCAAGCGAACAATTAGAGATTTGGGCAGAGCGCGCCGATGTAAGGATAGTTAAGCACAAAGAAGGCAGTGACCCTGCCGCAGTGGTGTACGATGCCATACAATCAGCTAAGGCAAAAAATACTGATGTTGTTTTGGTGGATACCGCTGGCAGACTTCATAATAAAAAGAACTTGATGGAAGAACTCAAAAAAATAAGCAGAGTGGTAAGCCGTGAATTGCCTGATTGTGACAGCAGGAACTACATCGTTTTGGATGCAACAACAGGGCAAAATGCCATAAGCCAAGTGGAAATCTTTGACGAAGCTATAGACATAGACGGCATAATACTAACCAAACTTGACGGTACAGCTAAAGGTGGAGTAGTTATGGCGATTTCTGCAGAATACGAAATGCCCGTTGTCTATGTTGGAGTGGGAGAAAAAATTGATGATTTGCTTCCCTTTGACCCAGTAGCTTTTATTAACGAAATTTTATAATTTGCAATAAAAAAACGACTGCGAATGCGGTCGTTTTTGTTAAAACAAAAATTGTAACATTATTTTACTTTTTTATACTTTTTTACAGCATCTTGAATGCTCTGTAGTATGGCTATGTCTTCTAGCGCAACTTCTTTAGTAATTATAAAACTGGTATCGTGTGCTTTGTCATAACGCGCCTTAATCTCTGTCAAATTACCTAGGTCATAACGGAGTGAATATAATTCGTAGGTGGCAATAATATCTTCTATATAAGTTATTGCATTGGACAACTGACTGCTTATGCTAATAACCTTGACATAGCGAGTAGCTTTGGACACAAAAGCTATCTTTTCTATAGACTTAACAGCTCTAGAAATGCAGGAAGCAGCTTCGTCAAAATCCGTTAGCTTTTGGAAGGAAAAATTAAGGCTAAAGCCTAATATTGCTAGTAAAATCAGGGAAACATATTGCACCCAAAGAGCGTCGGGTTCAATTATTTCTAAGGCGACAAAAACAAGGATAGCAATAAGAAGTATTATACTAAAAACCACCAAAGAGTTAAATAATTTTTTTCTCATATTATTCCTCCTTGTCCGCAATGCGAATAGATAACTGCTTGACTGGAATATTTAGTCCGTTTGCCATAAATGCTTCATAAACTCTTTCAGTAATGTCATAATGCACCGTCCAATAATCACTGTTATTTACCCAAACCCTGCAACGGAAAATTAGTCCGTTTTCGCCAAGTTTGTACAGGCGAATAAGTGGTTGGGGGTCCTTTAGTAACAATTCGTGTCCATCAACTATTGCTTGTAACACTCCTTTTACCTTATCAACATCTGCGCCGTAAGTTACGCCAAATTCTAAATCCACTCGCCTTGTTGGACGGGCAGTGAAGTTGGCTATCGTGCTGTTAACCACCTTGCTATTAGCAAGTACAACCTTTTTGTTGTCCACAGAATAAAGACAAGTATTAAGTAGTCCGATTGACTTAATTGTGCCTTCGTCACCGCCAATAGACACAAAATCACCTTCCTTGAAGGGCTTATTAAATATTATAACAATACCGCTAGCAAAGTTGGATAAACTGTCTTTAAGAGCAAGTCCAATTGCTAGAGCTATACTACTAAGTACAGCTATTAGTCCTGCTGATATGGTGGGGAATACCAAACTTATTATGATGTAGAACAGCACAAGGTACAAAAGGAAATTCATAATAGAAATAATGAATGTTATAGTAGTCCGCTCTAGCGGTGTGCGTTGCAAAGATAATTTGCTAATGCGTGATACCAATTTTACTATAAATAAGCCAAAAAATAGCACTACAATAGCTTTTAAGATATTTACGCCACTGCTACTTAAAAAGTTGTTTAGCCAGTTCAAAATGTTTTCCATAGCAACTCTCCTGTAATAATTATTACTATTTTAGCAAATAAATGTAATAATTGCTAGTATAATTGACATTGAAATTGTGTTATGATATCATTTATTAGATTTTAAGCAATTTTTTAAGGAAGTATACAAAATGAGTAAAGTTCACGACCAACGCAAAATAGAAGCCAAATGGCAAAAATACTGGTACGAAAACAAGGTTTTTGAAGTAAAGGAAGACCCTAACAAGCCAAAATTTTATAGCTTGATTGAGTTCCCTTATCCGTCCGGGGCGGGCATTCATGTTGGGCATATAAGAGCATACACAGGTATGGAAGTTATTTCCAGAAAGAAAAGGTTAGAAGGGTACAATGTGCTTTTCCCCATTGGATATGATGCCTTTGGACTGCCCACCGAAAACTATGCTATGCAGACCAAACAGCACCCAAGAGTGGTTACCGATAACAATATTGCACACTTTGATGAGCAACTGCGTAAGGTTGGGTATAGCTTTTGTTATGACCGTCAAGTAGACACCACCGACCCAAAATTCTTTAAGTGGACACAGTGGATTTTTATAGAAATGTTCAAAAGGGGACTGGCTTACAAATCCACAACGCTAGTTAATTTTTGCCCCGTTTGTAAAGTGGTTCTTGCCAACGAAGAGAGC
Organism: uncultured Christensenella sp.; assembly: GCA_964368255.1. GTDB lineage: Bacteria > Bacillota > Clostridia > Christensenellales > DTU072 > CAG-1782. The sequence continues at coordinate 11,552 of CAYJBW010000017.1, read as the reverse complement.
CAAGAAGGCATTTGTGACCGCTGCGGAACGGAAGTTGTGCAAAAGGAAAAAGATGTATGGTTTTTGCGTATAAGAAATTATGCCGAAAGACTGCTAAATGGACTTGATAAATTAGATTTTTTGGAAAAAATAAAGACAGAACAAGCTAACTGGATAGGAAAAAGCACTGGAGCGGAAGTAACTTTTACCGTGTCATGTGACAAGGAAAGTTTCCCACTAAAGGTTTTCACTACCAGACCAGACACTATTTATGGGGTTACTTTTGTGGTGGTTTCTCCCGAACATCCGTTGCTTAATGCTTGCGCAAAGAGTATAAAAAATATTGAAGAAGTAGAAGATTATCAGCAAAAAGCCAAACTAAAGAAAGAGTTTGAAAGAGTACATCTTGCCAAAGAAAAAAGCGGAGTAAAGGTGAAAGGCATTTTTGCTATCAATCCTGTGTCAAAGACGGAAATACCAGTTTTTATTGCCGACTATGTAATGATGGATTACGGCACAGGCGCAATAATGGCAGTTCCTGCCCACGATACAAGGGATTACGAATTTGCCAAGAAGTTTGATTTGCCCATAATTGAAGTTATTTCGGGGGGCGACATATCTGAAGAAGCATATATTGCCAAAGAGGGCGGTACAATGGTCAACTCCGACATTCTTAATGGAATGGAAGTGGATATGGCTATAAAGACTATGATTAGCCACATGCAAAAAATTGGAGTAGGCGAAGCAAAAGTAGACTACAAAATGAAAGATTGGGCATTTAACCGCCAAAGATATTGGGGAGAACCAATTCCTATAGTTAATTGTCCTCATTGTGGGCAAGTTCCCTTAGAACTAAAAGATTTACCGCTAACACTTCCTGTTCTAAAGGACTTCGAACCAACTGACGATGCGTCAAGTCCACTTAGCAAAGTTACCGACTGGGTGAACACAACTTGCCCCAAGTGCGGTGGCAAAGCAAAACGAGAGACGGACACTATGCCACAGTGGGCAGGTAGTAGCTGGTACTTCCTTAGGTACCAAAGTCCAGAATGTTATGATGCGGTAGTTGATAAGGATGCGTACAAATATTGGAACCAAGTAGACTGGTACAACGGCGGAATGGAGCATGTAACAAGGCATCTTATTTATTCCCGTTTTTGGAATATGTTTTTGTATGATATTGGCGTTGTTACAAACGAAGAACCATACCTAAAGCGGACTTCTCAAGGTCTTATTTTGGGCGCAGACGGCGAAAAAATGAGCAAATCAAGGGGCAATGTAGTTAACCCTGACGATGTAATAAATGAGTTCGGCGCAGATGTACTACGGACCTTTATACTATTTATTGGCGATTACGAAAAGCCCGCTCCATGGTCAACAGAAGGGGCAAAGGGTTGTAATAGATTCCTAAAAAGAGTGTGGAACCTATCAGATATGGTGGATGATAATAAGGTTAGCGACTTTAATTTGGCATCCTTAATAAAGAAAGTGTCTGATGACTATGAAAGTAACAAGTTTAACACTGCAATAGCCTTCATTATGAGCGCGGTCAATGTCTTCTATCAACGCGGATTTGTCACAAGCAAAGAGCTTAGCACACTTCTTACACTGCTTTATCCAGTAGCGCCCCACATTACTAGCGAAATGTACGAAGAGTTAAATAACGGCGCAAAACTTGACAAAATGTCGTGGCCAACTTATGAAGAAAAAGACCTTATTTTGGACGAAGTAGAAATTCCCGTGCAATTAAACGGTAAGTTACGCACCAAGTTTATGGTGGATAAAGACGCGTCCGAAGAAGAAATCATTGCTTTAGTGCAGAAAAACACCGATATTCTTGCAAATAAGCAGATAATTAAGGTTATTTATGTCAAGGGCAGAATACTAAATATAGTGGCAAAATAGTATAAATATAATATTGTAGGAAAAAATTAAAAAATAACGAAAAATGCACCTAAAACGGTTGCATTTAGTTAAAAAAAATATTAGAATATTGACGAAACAAAATCCATTAGGAGGATAAAAATAATGGCAAAAGTAAAAATTGGTATCAATGGTTTTGGCAGAATCGGTCGTTTGGTTTTCCGTGCATGCTGCGCAAGAAAAGATGTAAAGGTTGTAGGTATAAATGATCCCTTCATTGATGTTGAATATATGGCATATATGCTTAAGTATGATAGCGTACATGGTCAATTTAACGGCACAATTGAGATTGTTGATGGCAAGCTAGTTGTTAATGGCAACGCTATTACAGTTTTTGCAGAGAAAGATCCCGCTAACATTAACTGGAAGTCCTGTGGCGCAAAATATATTGCAGAAGCTACTGGCGTATTTACCACAATAGACACAGCCAAAGTACACATCAAAAAAGGCGGCGCAAAGAAAGTTATTATCACCGCTCCTAGTAAAGATGCTCCTATGTTCGTTTGTGGCGTAAACCTAAATAGCTACGACAAGAAGATGAAAGTTGTATCCAACGCATCTTGCACAACGAACTGCTTAGCTCCTTTAGCTAAAGTTATCAATGACAACTTCGGCATCGCAGAAGGTTTGATGACAACAGTTCACGCAACAACCGCTACACAAAAGACAGTTGACGGTCCTAGCAAAAAAGATTGGAGAGGCGGCAGAGCAGCAGGTTGCAATATTATTCCTTCTTCCACCGGAGCTGCTAAGGCAGTTGGCAAAGTTATTCCTGAGCTTAATGGCAAACTAACAGGTATGGCTTTCCGTGTTCCTACTCCCGATGTAAGCGTAGTTGACTTGACAGTTAGACTAGAAAAAGACGCTACTTATGACGAAGTAAAATCCGCTATCAAACTTGCTAGCGAAACAACAATGAAAGGTATTCTTGGTTACACAGAAGATGCTGTAGTATCTACAGACTTTATCTCAGAGCCTAGAACATCAGTATTTGATGCAGAAGCAGGTATTGCACTAAATGGCAAATTTATGAAGTTAGTTGCTTGGTATGACAACGAATGGGGTTATTCCAATAAGGTTGTAGACCTAATTGTTTATATGGCAAACGCCGATAAAGAATAGTCTATCAATAACTATAACGAAAAGCCGTTTTGCGTAATGCAAAGCGGTTTTTTACTATAAAATATCATTATAGATTTATAAATTATTCAAAATTTGTTTATAAAATCTTTCAAATATTCTTCGTACCGATACACTGCGTGTGGACGGATAGGCTTTCTTATAATTCCTTTTTCTGTGTCAAAAACAAAATAAAAACTAAAGTCAGGATGCTTGCTCTTTTCTATAGAAACAAGTCTGCCACTGTCTAACAGTTTTTTTATTTGCGCGTGATAATTATAATAACTCATTTTTGTCCCTGTCTATTTTTGCCGATGTTTGGCGCTCTAAGCTATAAAGCTATTGCATAAATGTACCTTTTATGGTATTATTGTCTATAATATTATAATACACTAACATAAGGAGATATGTAACAAATTATGGCAGATATAAACAGTATTTTGAAGAGTTTGACCCTAGAAGAAAAGTGCGCTTTGTGTTCCGGAGTTACCAACTGGAAAACATCAAGAATAAAAGACAAGAATGTTCCCACAGTTATGATGGCGGACGGTCCCCACGGTGTACGCAAAGAAAAGGTGGTAGCTGATGTGGCTAATTTTATGCAAGAAAGCGAAAAAGCAACTTGTTTTCCGACAGCTGTTACTGTAGCGAGCGCGTGGGATAGTGACCTAGCTTGCAGAATGGGCGAAGCGTTAGCTGATGAGTGTATTGAACAAGAAATTGATGTGGTTTTGGGACCAGGGATAAATATAAAACGCAACCCTTTATGCGGTAGAAACTTTGAATATTATAGTGAAGACCCCTATCTAACAGGGGAGATTGGCGCAAGTTTTGTAAACGGCGTGCAAAGCAAAAATATTGGCACATCGTTAAAGCACTTTGCAGTTAATTCCCAAGAGTATAGACGCTTTACGGTTAGTAGCGAAGTGGACGAAAGAACACTTAGAGAAATCTATTTGCCAGGTTTTGAAAACACTGTTAAAAAGTCGCAACCTTATACCATTATGTGTAGCTACAACCCCATAAACGGAGAACACGCAAGCGATAATAAATATCTTCTTACCGACATTTTGCGTAAGGAGTGGGGCTATAAAGGTATTGTTGTGAGCGACTGGGGCGCTGTTAATGATAGAATCAAGGGTATCCTTGCAGGACTTGATTTAGAAATGCCTACTTCAAACGGCATTAACGACAGAGTAATTGAAGAAGCGGTAAAGACAGGTAAGCTATCCGAAGAAGATTTAGACATAGTTGTTGCCCGTATGATTGACCTTGCATTAAAATGCGAAAAGGACAGAGCAGTTCACGGCAACAAAAAAGCAGATTTAGACAAAAATTATGATTTAGCTTGCGAAATAGCCGAAAAGGGAGCAGTGCTACTCAAAAATAACGGTATTTTGCCATTAAATAAAAATGCAAAAATCGCTGTCATTGGCAAACTAGCTAAGGAAATGCGCTATCAAGGTAGCGGTTCTTCTCGTATAAACCCACACAAACTAACTAGTTTTACCGATTATTTGGACGAAATTAAGGCAGACTATAGCTATGCTGACGGCTACGACACGAACAGTGACGGTGTAAACAAAGAGCTAATTTCTCAGGCGGTTAAATGCGCCGAAGAAAAAGAAATTGTACTACTATTCATTGGACTTACAGATATTTATGAGAGCGAAGGTTTTGACCGTAGCCATATGGATTTGCCAAAGTCGCATAATGCTTTGGTGGAAGAACTAGTCAAGCTAAACAAAAAAGTTGTTGTTGTGCTTAGCGGTGGTTCGCCCGTTGCCCTTCCTTGGGTAAACAATGTGCCTGCCATACTTAATATGTACCTGTGCGGATGCGCAGGCGGTAAGGCTTGCTACAGACTGCTTTTTGGAGAAGCTAACCCTGGCGGAAAACTTGCAGAAACTTTCCCCGTATCAATAAAGGACAACCCAGCTTATTTATACTTCCAAATGGGACCACACACAGTAGAATATAGAGAAAGCATTTATGTGGGTTACAGGTATTTTGACAAGGCGAAAAAGAGCGTTTGCTTCCCCTTTGGGCATGGGCTTTCTTATACCAACTATGAGTATAGCGACCTAAAACTTTCCGCAAGTAGTATAAGTGACAGTGAAGAATTAACGGTTACTTTTACCATAAAGAATACAGGCAAAGTTGACGGAGCGGAGATTGCACAAGTGTATGTCAAGGACATTGAAAGCACTATTTTCCGTGAAGAAAAGGCGCTTAAGGGTTTTGCCAAAGTGTACCTAAAAGCAGGAGAAAGCAAAACAGTAAGCGTGACGCTAGACAAGCGCAGTTTTGCTTTTTATAACACGCTAGTTAGCGATTGGACAGTAGAGAGCGGTGACTTTGAAATAATGGTGGGAGCATCTAGTAGAGATATAAAACTTAATGCAACTGTTAATGTGGACGGCATTACAGAGAATATCCCGTCCTATAAAGAGTCAGCATCATACTACTACAATATTGGCGGTTATGGCGATATACCCGATAAGGATTTTGCCAACCTACTTGGACGGCAGTTGCGTGACAATGTGCCTATCGCTAAGGGAGAAATCTCATACAATTCTTGCATAGAAGATTTAGGCGTGTGTTGGGTGGGCAAACTGCTAAAGTGGGCTGTGTACAAACTAAGTGTAAAAGTTATGCCCAAAGATAGTCCCGAGTTTGTAAAAAATATGGCGCAAAAGAGCGCAATGGTTATGCCACTAAGGGCGTCATTTATGATGACAACACTTGTACCGCAAAAAACCATAGATGGACTTATAAAGCGGTGTAACGGTACCCCATTTACTGGTTGGGGGATGATAATAGGCGGATTTTTTGGCAAAAAGCCAATCCCAAAAGCGGAGTTATATTTGGACAAGTAATTTATGAAACTAGTAATTGCATCCAACAACAAAAACAAACTTAGAGAAATAAAAGAGATAGTAGGCAACTTCTTTGAAGTTGTCTATTCTCTTGAAGACCTTGGTATAGTAACGGAAATTGTGGAAGATGGAAACACCTTTTTTGACAACGCGCTAATCAAGGCAAGAACCATAAGTAAACTAACTAATATGGTTGCGCTAGCAGACGATAGCGGACTATGCGTAGAAGCGCTCGGCGGTGCGCCTGGAGTGTTCTCGGCAAGGTATAGCGGAGTAAGTAGTGACGATAAGAATATGGAACTGTTGCTAAAGAATATGGAAGACATAAAAAACCGCAATGCATGTTTTGTGTCCAATGTGGTGCTATATTATCCAGACGGAACTTATATCGCTACCGAAGGCTACACCTATGGCAGTATTTTGCGCGAGAAAGACGGGGACAAAGGCTTTGGATATGACCCAATATTTTTTAGTGAAGACCTTAATATGTCTTTTGGCAAAGCGGATAGCAAGGACAAAAACGCAGTAAGTCACAGGGCAAGAGCGTTAAAAGAACTGCAATACAGACTAGAAAACGATAATTTGTAAACAAATAAAAATCATGACTTACAAAATAAAGTAGCTTACTCTATAGATAGAGTATTAAAACGATGCAGTAATTACTAAAAACAATAATTTATAGCCACGCAAAAACTTTTATCAATATAAAAAACAACTTACTTGAGAGAAACAACCTTAAAACAATGGAAATAAAGGCTAAAATCTATAATTTATAAACAAGAAAAACATTTTTTAATAAAATAAAAGTACCTTACTTTAATGGAAAATATTATTGACAAAGCATACTAAATATGCTATTATCAGTAAGCTAATAAAAAAACAAATTGGCGTGGAGAAGTACCCAAGTGGCCGAAGGGGCTCCCCTGCTAAGGGAGTAGTACGGTGAAACGTAGCTCGGGTTCAAATCCCGACTTCTCCGCCATAACCTAATAAACTCGTCCAAAACTGGACGGGTTTATTAGGTTATTTGCACCTAAACGCGGGATTTGAACGGGCAAATTTAAGGAAAGCCTTAACGGCTTTCTGTTTTGCCCCGGCGTGATAGCAACCTTGATGGCAAGCAAGCTAATGCTTGCGCCGTACCTCCACAAATGTGGAGGTATTGCGGAGCAAATCCCGACTTCTCCGCCATAACATAAACGCGGGATTTGAATGGGCAAGTTAAAGGAAAGACTAAACGACTTTCACCTATTTAATTGTTTAATTCCCTATTGAATAATAATTTTTTTTATGTTATTCTATGTCAATAAACTAATTAAGGGGAATATTATGTTTAGAAACTTAAACGACACGATTAAAGAGTTAAATGCTGATGTTAAGAATATCACTAACAGCAAGAAGGCAAAAAAGTTAAGAAAACAGTTATTGTTAATAGGTTTGCCATTAACAATTGGCGGTTTTTTTGGTGTGCTTATTTGTATAATAAATTTTGCAACAGCAGACCCTTTTATTATAGAGCGAACTGGACTTGCTGTACGCATTATTGTTCCTTTTGTTTTATTTTTTGTTGGCGCTACTGGAATGCAACTCGTTGCATTAGGACTTAAAATTGTTATTACAAGTTATACTTCTAATTTTATAAATGAAGCAGTTGGTAAAAACTGCCCTAAGTGTAAAAAAGTGGTACTTCGCAAGAAATTTTTTGTAGTAAATGTGGAGAAAAACTCAAAAAAGAATGTTCAGAGTGCAACCATATAAATAACGATAATGCGGAATATTGCGAAAAATGTGGAAATAAACTCGATTAGTATTATAAATAATAAAAAATTTGCTACTAAGAGGTATACTTTTATAAAATATTTAACAATTTTTTATTTGTCGCTCAAAAAATTCTTTTCAAAAACTGGGTGTTTTATATTGTTAGCACTAGAAATAGAGGTTTGAACGGAGAAATTAAATGAAAGCCTAAATGGGCTTTTTTTATTTTATAAATACATTTTTTTAGGTGGTCTGTAAACTTGCGTTTGCTCACATTTTTTTTTGCTTTTTCATAGGATATTTTAGTAAGGAGGTGATTATTATTAAAGACCATTATATAGATCCCCAAAGTAAAAATGTAGTAGAGTACGACAGAGATGTTTATGGATGTGAAGTTAATTTCGACAGGTGTGGTTGCAATTGTTGGCCTTGTCCTTGTCCGTGTCCTGGACCGCCTGGTCCAAGAGGGCCACGGGGCCCAATGGGACCAATAGGACCAAGGGGCTTAACCGGAGCAACCGGAGCCACAGGACCAAGCGGAGCAACAGGAGCAACAGGTCCAAGCGGAGCAACTGGAGCAACCGGTCCAAGCGGTGCAACCGGAGCAACAGGCCCAAGCGGAGCAACAGGAGCAACAGGTCCAAGCGGAGCAACTGGAGCAACTGGTCCAAGCGGTGCAACCGGAGCAACAGGCCCAAGCGGAGCAACTGGAGCAACAGGTCCAAGCGGAGCAACAGGAGCAACAGGTCCAAGCGGTCCCCCAGGAGAGCCTGGCTCAGGAGTAGGATGTGCCTGCATAAACCAAATGGCAAACATTATCGAACAGATTATTGTAGCATTCCCAGAGTCTAATATAGCTTTGAACTTAGAAAATGGAGGCACGGCAAGCGGAAGACCACTTAGTATTACTGAAGATTCAATATTTAATCTAACAACTGCTGCCGGAGCAATAAACGATAGGATTAGTATTTGTAAGATTGCATTTATTTCGCTTTCAGGTACTGACACTTTCACTGGATTTACCTTTTTGCCACCGCCTGAGCCACTACCGGAAGGTTGTGAGGCGCAGTGCGAAGAGGGAGTTCGGAATACTTTGCAATCTTTCGTTGGCGGTGATAATGTAACCGTTAGAGCGGGAGGTAGTTCAACAGGAAGCAAGTCGGTGACAAGCACAGCGTTTGGAATGGCCATACTTGACAATCAGATAGCAGTATCAACATGTCAAGTGGAAAATATTTCTTAACAACAATAAAGGTAACGGGGTATACGGTTTTTGTGTATCCCGTTGCTGTTTTTTACATATAGAGAGGATAAAACTATGTCAAAGTTACGATTTCATTTTTTAGGGCTTGCATATCTAGAAACACATAAAAATAACTCTTCATGCGCTTTCACCCAAAAAATAATTAAGCTTGCAAAAATGTTAAGAGAATACGGTCACACTGTATATTTTTATGGTATTGAAGGGTCCGAAGTAGAGTGTGATGAGTTTATTGAAGTATCAACAAAAGATATTCTTCATCAAACTTATAAGGACTACGACAGAACAACAAATTTATACAAACATGATGCAAACGATTTGGCACATCAAACCTTTAACAAGGGCGCAATTAGTGGAATTCTGGAACGCAAGCAAGAGCATGATATTCTTTTGTGCCCAATGGGCGTTTATCAGAAGCCAATCGCCGATGCAGTTGGACTGCTTACAATAGAACCAGGAATAGGATATACCGGAGTTTTTGCTAAGTACAAAGTTTTTGAATCCTATGCTTGGATGCACCATATTTACGGACAGCAAAAAATAAATGACGGCATGTGGTACGATGCGGTAATACCTAATTATTTTGACATTGCCGATTTCCCATTCAAATCAAATAAAGAAAATTATTTGCTATATTTCGGTAGAATAATCAACCGAAAAGGTGTCCAATTAGCTTCAGAGATAGCAAAGAAAACTGGTAACTTGCTTTATATTGTTGGTCAAGGTTCATTAGAAAACCCACAAGAAAACATCCATTTAAGCGAAGAAAAGCACATAATTTATCATCCGTCTGTAGGTCCAAAGGAGCGAGCGGAACTTCTAAGTAGTGCCAAAGCAGTGCTAATGCCCACATATTATTTAGAGCCTTTTGGGGGTGTCAATGTGGAAGCTCAACTATGCGGTACACCTGTTATTACTACGGACTGGGGTGCCTTCCCAGAAACGGTATTGCACGGCAAAACGGGCTTCCGTTGTAGGGTGTTTGAAGAATTTTGCTATGCGGTAGAGAATATTGGACAGATTAAGCCAGAAGACTGTAGAAAGTGGGCAGAAAGCAACTATTCAATGGAGCGTGTTGGCAAAATGTACGAAGAATATTTCCAAAGGATAAATAGGCTTTATGACAAAGGTTGGTATCAAGATAATAACGAGCGTACGGAGCTTGACTGGTTGGAGCGGTATTACCCATAATATATATTATTTATTATAACAATTTTTTATGTCTCATAAGGTGCCCTTGCCCCCAATAAAATATAATTGACTATAACATATTTTAGGGGTATAATAAATGGACGCAACTTTGGTACAAATTGAGGCTAGAGATAGTTCGGCAATTAAATGCGGTGGTACTCTACACCTTGTGGCAATGCCACAAAATTATCGAGAAATTGAAGAAATTTGTATCAAATATCATGGCGAAGAAAAAATAATTGTCGGGGGACTAACAAACACGCTTGTGCTGAGCGGTGGCGAAGAAAAACTTTGCCTTTCCACCAAAATGCTTAAGGGCGTAACGGTGGATAGTGACATTATTGAAGCTCTTAGCGGTGACAGCCTAGCAAAAATTGCACAAATCGCGCAGTTTTATTGTCTGTCGGGTATGGAAAACATTTGTGGCATACCAGGTAGCATAGGCGGTGCGGTGTTTGGCAACAGTGGCAGTTTTGGTTCCTGCATAGGAGATATTGTTGAGAGTATAAAGGTAATTGACCTTGATACAGGCAGTATGAGTGAGCTATTTAGGGAAGAAATTGGATTTTTTTATCGGCGTACAAATCTAGTAAGAAACAAAGATTTTGTATATTCGGTAAAGTTAAGGCTTTATCCAGACAAATGCAACAGTATTGCCCTGAAAATGAACGAAATTAAGAAAAAAAGGCAGTCATCACAGCCCAATAAGCCAAGTTTGGGGAGCGTTTTCCAGCGGTGTGAAGATATAAGCGCAGGGTACTATCTTGAGCAAGCTGGACTAAAAGGCTACGAAAGAAAGGGAATGGCGTTCTCTGATAAACACGCTAATTTTATTGTTAATTGTGGCGGAGAGGCGGAAGACTATTTGTATTTGGTACAACTAGGGGAAGAAAAGGTCGCTGAGAAATTTGGGAAAAAATTGTTGCGAGAGGTAAACATAATTGGAGAGCCAGCAAATAAGGAGTTTAATAGAGAGTGAGCTTATAGTTATTAGCGCAAAGGATTGTTGCAAAATAGCCTTTATTAGCGGAGCTATTCGCGGTTCTGCTCAGCTCAATTTTACGCCGAAAGGTTTTTCTTTGGAATTTCGCAACCTAAACAAAACTTTTGTGGAACTTGTTGCAGGTATGCTTTGCAGTATTTACGGGGAAAACTTGCCTGTAGAAAAAATAAATCTTAAGTCCGGCTATATGTCGGGAGAATTTTTTACTTTATATGTGCCTGCTTTTATTGCCAGTGACCTTCTTGATAAGTGTGGTATTGTAAGTGGCGGGAACAACATTATTAGTAATATTCCTAGCGAAATGATAAAAAGCAGTTGTTGCAAAAAGTCCTATCTTAGGGGGCTTTATTTGGGGTGCGGTTATTTGAAAGTACCGCAAAGCATCGATAATTTTGAGCTTAACAGCACTAAAAGCGGCTATGAACTGAGCTTTAAGCTA